>DAOVHN010000579.1 GCA_030671915.1 Pseudomonadota bacterium | reverse complement strand
TTCCTTCACATGGCCGAAGCCGCGGATATGGTCGGGGATCGAGGCGATCTCGACGGCCAGCGCGTGGCTGCCCGCGTTCAGGGCCGGCAACAGTTCCGCGATGGTTTTTTCATAGTCCCTGGCCAGTTGCCGTTCGGCCTTTCTTTCGGCCGCATAGCCGAAGACATCGAGGGCGGTGCCGCGCAGGCCCTTGCATTTGGCGAGCAGTCCGAAGACGGTGAATATCCACGGGCCGAAGCTCTTCTTCTCCAGATGGCCGGTATCGAGGTTCCGGCGGGTGATCAGCGGCGGCGCCAGATGGACCCGCAGCTTGTAATCCCCCTCGAAATTTCGTTCCAGGGCCGAGCGGAAGGCCTCGCCGCGATAGAGCCGGGCGACCTCGTACTCGTCCTTGACCGCCAGCAGCTTGAAGTAGTTGCGGGCAACCGCCCCGGTCAGTTCTTCATGGCCGGCGGCCTGTTCGCCTTCGGCGGCGCGGACCTTTGCTACGAAATCCGCATAGCGTTTCGCATAGGCCGCGTCCTGGTATTCGGTCAGATACTCAGCGCGGCGGGCGACGATGTCGTCCAGCGTTTCGGCGAACGCCGGTTCCGG
This sequence comes from Pseudomonadota bacterium, assembly GCA_030671915.1. Lineage (GTDB taxonomy): Bacteria > Pseudomonadota > Alphaproteobacteria > UBA8366 > JADFVY01 > JADFVY01. The sequence continues at coordinate 1,748 of DAOVHN010000579.1, read as the reverse complement.
CGCCGCGCCGGCGGTTGCCGCCAGCGCTTCGACCGCGGCCAGGTCGTGCGCGGCGCGGCGGCCCCACAGGAAGGCCTGCTTGTTGGACTCCACGGACATGCCGTTGACCTCGATGGCGCGCATCAGCGCCTCGTGGCCGATCGGGATCAGCCCTTTCTGCCAGGCGTAGCCGACCGTAAACAGGTTGGCGCCGATGGAATCGCCGATCAGCGCATTGGCCAGCCTGGTCGCCGCGACATAATCGGCGCCATCGCCAACGGCCTCGTCTATCGCGCCGCGCATGTCCTCGGCCGGCAGCGTGAAGTCGGGATCGCGGGTGAAATCGCCGGTGACCATCTCGTGGGTGTTCACGACGGCGCGCGTCATCCCGTCCTGCATCTTGCCCAGCGCGTCGGCGCCGGCGGTCACGACAAGGTCGCAGCCGATCACCAGGCTGGCGCCACCCGCCGCGATCTGGACGGCGTGGATGTCCTCGGGCTTCGGCGCAATCCGCACATGGCTGGTGACGGCGCCGAATTTCTGCGCCAGGCCGGCGATGTCCAGCACGCCGACTCCCTTGTCCTCGATATGGGCGGCCATCCCCAGCAACTGCGCGACCGTGACCACGCCGGTCCCGCCGATGCCGGTGACCAGGATGCCGTAAGGTTCGGTCAGCACCGGCAATTCGGGCTCGGGCAGAACGGGGAATGGAACCTCGCCGCCGAGACTCTTCCTGTCGGGCTTTCTCAATTCCCCGCCCTCGACGGTAACGAAGCTGGGGCAGAAACCGTTTAGGCAGGAAAAATCCTTGTTGCAGGCCGACTGGTCGATGGCGCGCTTGCGCCCGAATTCGGTTTCCACGGGCACGACGGACAGGCAGTTGGATGTGAGCGAGCAATCGCCGCAGCCCTCGCAGACGGCCTCGTTGATGAAGGCGCGCCGCGCCGGGTCTTCCATGATGCCGCGCTTGCGGCGGCGGCGCTTTTCGGTGGCGCAGGTCTGGTCGTAGATGATCGCCGTAACGCCGGGAATTTCGCGCAACTGTTTCTGGATATGGTCCAACTCGTCGCGGTGATGCACCTTCACGCCCGGCGCCCAGCCCGCGCCGATGGGATATTTCCCGGGCTCGTCGGTGACCACGACGGTCCTGGCCACGCCCTCGCCATAGAGCTGGTTGGAGATCTGCGGCACCGTCATCGGCCCGTCGATCGGCTGGCCGCCGGTCATGGCCACCGCGTCGTTGAACAGGATCTTGTAGGTAATGTTGGCGCCCGAGGCGACGGCCTGGCGCACCGCCATGATGCCGGAATGGAAATAGGTGCCGTCGCCGATATTGACGAAGACGTGCTTTTCCTCGGTAAAGGGGGCCTGGCCGGTCCAGGTGACACCCTCCGCGCCCATCTGGGTGAAGGTATCGGTGCGCCTGTCCATCCACTGCACCATGTAGTGGCAGCCGATGCCGGCCAGGGCACGGCTGCCCTCGGGCACCTTCGTCGATGTGTTGTGCGGGCAACCGGAACAGAAATAGGGGATTCGGGCGGGTGCTGGACGCATGCTGTCCAGCGCCTTTTCCTTGGCCTCAAGAAAGGCCAGCCGTTCCGCGACGCGCGGGCTGGTATGGAAGCGCGCGATGCGTTTGGCGATGACGCGCGCAATCCGCGCCGGGGTCAGCGCGCCGGCCGATGGCAGTATCCATTCGCTATCCTCGTCGAACTTGCCGACGATGCGCGGGCGTTTGGCGGCTTCCCAGTTATACAGCTGCTCCTTCA
>DAOVHN010000016.1 GCA_030671915.1 Pseudomonadota bacterium | reverse complement strand
GCCGTGGCGTTCCCAGGCCCAGTGCCAGGCGCTGGCCTCCAGCCCCTGGGCGCCAACCACCGGGCGGGGCAGGTGGGTCTGGTAGGGCACGTAGCGGCCGAACTCGCCGAAGCCGTCGGCCAGGAACACAACGTCATGGTCCGGCTCGGCGGTCATCAGGGCGATGTTGTTTTGCGCCCGGTTGCGCGGGTCGTTGCTCAGCAGGAAATCCTTCACCGCGGCGATCTTCAGGCCGAATTTGGCGGCTGATCGTTCGAAAGTCGCCACAGTCATCGTATCCTCCGGCCGTTCACCGCGCAGCACCAGCACCCGGCGCCAGTTGCGCGACGCCAGATACTGCGCCAGTCCGTCCATCAGCATGGAGCGGCTGGGGATCACATGCATGACATTGGCGCGGCAGCCCTCGCGGCGCAGGCTGTCGGCCGGCTCGGAGACATTGAACAGCAACACGCCATCGTCGCGGGTCGCATCGGCCAACGCCAGCAACGCCTCGGCGGCGGCATCGACCAGGAAGAAGCGGATTCCGACCTCGTCGCGCATGCGGCGAATCTCGACCGCCAGCGCCGCGGCGTCCTCGGCTTCCGCCCTCTCCAGCACCAGCTTCAGGCCCAGCGCCCGGCCGGTCGCCCGGCTTTCCCGTGCCGCGACTTGCGCGCCGGGGAAGGGGCGGCGCACGGTCTTCAGCTTCAACCCGGTATAGTTCCGGACCTCGGCATAGCGCGGGTCGTCGGCGATCTCCAGATAGCCGATGGCGAAGGGCTGCCGCTCGGCCGCGCCGGCGAGCGCGGGCAGCAGCAGCATGAAAATAAGAGCGGCGGCGCGCATCAGTCGTCGATCAGGACGCCGTAGGGGATCAGGCCCACGGGGATCGATTTCAGGACCTTGCGGGTCTTCGTATCGATGATCGAGATATCGTCCGACAGGCCGTTGGCGACGTAAAGGAGACTCTCGTCACTGGTCAGGGCCAAGCCCCAGGGCCGCTTGCCGACCAGGATGTAGTCGGTGATCCTGCGACTCTCCACATCGACCACGCCCACATGATTGGCCCGGCCCAGCGCCACATAGGCGGTCTTGCCGTCCTCGGTGATCAGCAGGTCCACCGGGGTCACTTCCTCGCGCCGGAAACCGGGGGGCAGGAACAGGATGTCCCAGGCGACCTTGTTGGTGGTGGTGTCGATGATATCGACCTCGCCGGCCAATTCGCAGGACACCCAGAGGAACTTCTCGTCGCGGGTCAGGGCAAAGCGCCGCGGTCTGGTGCCGACGAAAATATCGGCCTTCACCTCCATGGTCTCGAAATCGATGACATGGACCAGGTTGTTTGCTTCCGAGGCGACATAGACCGTCTTGCCGTCGGCGGTGAAAAGCACGCCTTCGGGCTCCTCGCCAATTTCGGCCTCGCCCTCCACCTTGCCGGTCGCCACATTGACCTTGGTCGCCACCGCGTCCTCCTCGTTGGAAACCACGAGATATTCGCCGCTTGGGTGCAGGTCGAAGGTCTCCGGCTCCTCCATCTTGCGGATGCGGTGGACCAGCTTGGCGGTGGCCGTGTCGTAGACGGCGATCACATTATCGTCCGCGCAGCCCACGAAGAACTGTGTGCGATCCAGATTGAAATGCATGCCGCGCGGGCGCGCGCAGGTCTCGAACTCGTCGATTACCTCGTTGGTCCCGCCGTCGAGTACCGTGATGGTGCTGCTTTTCTCGTTACTGATATAGATCTTGCCGGACGGCTCCGCGCCAACGCTGTTGGCGAACGCGGAGACTGCTGTCATGGCCGCAAAAAGGCCGAATATCACTGTGGCTGTGCTGCGCCTCATCCTTTCACTCCCGCCCGTTCATTTTTTTATTTGGTTCGCCGCGCGCCAAACATTACCCGCGGCGGCATAAAAGGCAAGACGGCTCCGTGGCGATGCCCGCGCTCCAGGCTCCAAAACCTAGCGGCGCGTTGTCCCACCCCTTCGTACGGGGACTTTCCTTTCCTTTTCGGAAATTGACTATCAGTGCGCTGACGGGTAATAATCCATCCTGGGGTTAGGGCGATAGTTTCCGGTATTTTGTCCAAATAAAAAAACTGGACTAGGAAAGCCAAATATCACAAGTTTAAAATGTGATACTGCCCCTTACAGAGAACGGGGGCTGATCCAACATTCATGCCCTCATTCCGTTTTCGGAGACCATGGGGCCCCGATGCGGGGCCAGGGAGGAATTATGAGTAAGTCAGCTTGGAAGAAGGTGCTTGGCGGCGCCTTTGTCACGGCCGGACTTGTTGCGGCGGGGGCCTTTACGGCCGGCGCGCAGGAAGTCCAGGGCGGTACGCTCTACGGCAACATGAATACCGTTTCGCAGGACATGATGAACCGCGCCGAGAGCGACGGTAACAACTTCCTGCACACCAACGGCAATTACGATCAGACGCGCTACTACCCGGCGCGCCAGATCAACGTGAACAACGTGAAAAACCTGCGCCCGGCCTGGATTTTCCAGACCGAAATCGTGGAATCTCTTGAAACCACACCGATCGTCGTCAACGGCATTATGTATATCACGACGTCGTTCAATCACGTTTATGCCCTCAATGCCCGCACCGGCGCGCAGATCTGGCAGTACAAGCACAAGATGGGCCCGATCACGACCTATTGCTGCGGCCCGAACAACCGCGGCGTCGCCGCCTATGGCGACAAGGTCTTCATGGGCACGCTGGATGCCAAGCTGGTAGCTCTGGACGCCAAGACCGGCAAGGTAGTCTGGGAACAGCAGATCGCCGATCCCGAACTGGGCTATTCCGAAACCATGGCGCCAACCGCCGTCAACGGCAAGATACTGATCGGCACCAACGGCGGCGAATACGGCATCCGCGGCTTCGTGAAAGCCTACAATGCAGAGGACGGCAAACTGCTGTGGACGTTCCATACGACCGCCGAGAATTCGGTGGGCGTTTGGGCGGAAAAGGATGCCACCGGGCGTAACATGCTGCGCGATATCGCGGCCGAGAAAGCGGCGCTGAAGAAACTTGGCGATCCGTACAAGACCCTCGGCGGTGGCGTCTGGCAGAACCCGGCCTACGATGCGGAAACCAACCGGATTTTCTTTGTTGCCGGCAATCCCTCGCCCGATCTCGACGGCTCGATCCGCCCGGGTGACAACCTGTACACCAACTCGCTGATCTCGGTCGATCTGGATACCGGCAAGTACGCCTGCCACTTCCAGTATATCGCGCACGATGTCTGGGATCTGGATGCGGTCAGCCCGCCGATCCTGGTCGATGTTGCCGACAAGAATGGCAAGATGGTTCCCGGCGTGCTGCATGGCGGCAAGACAGGTCATGTCTATATACATAACCGGGACGACTGCTCGCTGATCCGCTTTTCCGAGGCCATGGTGCCGCAGGAGGACATGTGGGTCCTGCCGACCAAGGATGGCGCGCGCATGCTGCCGGGCGCCAATGGCGGCGTCGAATGGTCGCCGATGACGGTCGACGAAGGCCTCGGCCTCGTCTACGCCATCAACCTGCACCAGCCGATGACCTATCATGTCGAAAGCTCGCCCTATCCCGAGGGCAAGCTGTGGCTCGGCGGCGCGTTCAAGGTTATCCCCACGGAAGAACAGTGGGGCAACGTGACCGCGGTCGACTACAACACCGGCAAGATCCGCTGGCAGGTCAAGACCCAACAGCCGATGATCGGCGGCATCATGGCCACGGCCGGCGGCCTCGTATTCACGGGCGAAGGCAGCGGCATGTTCAAGGCCTACGATTCCGAAACCGGCAGCGTGCTCTGGAGCTTCCAGGCCGGTGCCGGCGTAAATGCGCCACCCGCGTCCTACACCGTCGACGGCAAGCAGTACATCGTCGTCGGCGCCGGCGGCAACGTGCAGCTCAACTACAAGCGCGGCAACAACATCATCGCGTTTGCGCTGCCTGACTGATACAGGCGGTTGACGTAACGACGGAGCCGGCCTCGCCTGAGGCCGGCTCTTTCGTTTTTCAACAATATCCGTTACGATCCGGTTACTGGGGGGCTGGAAAGCGGCCCCCTTTTCGATATTTACGAGGTAAGAGAATTCCCATGAAGACGGTTTATCTGTTGCGAGTCCTGCTGATTGCCATTGCCTGCGCGGGTTGGCCGGTTTCGGCGCGGTCGGAGGAACCTCCGCGTATCCCGGGAGCCGGCGAACAGCCGATTTTGCCCGACGAATACGCCTCGGTCTCCACCGAGCTGTTTGGTTGCTTCGATTGCCACGGCGTCAGCGGAGAGTCCGCCGATCCGGAGTTTCCCATCCTTTCCGGCCAGCATTTTTATTACCTCTATGTCCAGCTCAAGGATTTCAAGGCGGGCCGGCGGGCCTCGGAAATCATGCAGCCGATGGTCGAGGAATTGAGCAAGGATCAGATGAAGCTGATCGCCACATACTTCTCGGAACAGGAATGGCCCAATACCGGTTTCAAGGGCGACCCCGCGATAACCGCCAAAGGCGAGACCGCCACCGGCGCCGGCCAGTGCGTCCAGTGCCACCGCGGCGGCTACGACGGCGACAGCCGCGTACCGCGTCTGGCCGGCCAGCAGCGCGAATATCTCTTCAAGACCCTGATGGATTTCAAGAACAAGGTGCGGATGAATTCACCGTCTAAATCTTCGCTAATGAACTCTTTCGAAGAGGCGGATATTGACGCAATGGCCGAATACCTGGCCGATTTCTGACCGGCTACACCCAGACGTTCGGCAAGGGGCGCTCGTTGCGGGCGCCCCCTTTTTGAGGATCACTGCCCGTTCGCGGCCAGGACCGCCAGCACGTCCTCGCCACCCGCAAGGTCCCTTGCGGTCTTGCCCTCGCCATCGGCGATATCGGCCCGCGCCCCGGCCTTCAGCAGGGCTTCCGCCACTTTCGCATGGCCGAGCGAGGCCGCCACCATCAACGCCGTGCGGCCGCGATTGTCCTGGCTGTCCAGGCCCGCGCCCACCGCGATCAGCGCCGTCACCGTCGCCACGCCGTCGCCGACCGGCACGTCGTTGGCATGCCCCGCCGCCCACATCAGCACGGTCAGATCGTTGCCGTAGCGGGTGTCGGGCGCGACTCCCGCGTCCAGCAGAAGCCGCACCGTCCCGGCGAAACCCTTGGCCGCCGCGTAGACGATGGCCGATTTTCCGGTGCGGTCGACATAGTTGGGGTCGACACCTTTCGCCAGCAGCAGCTCCACGACGTCGTCGTCGCCGTTGAAGGCGGCCGCGGTCAGGGCCGACACGCCCTTGTTACTGGCGTGGTCGACAAAGGCGCCGGCCTCGATCAGCATTTTTGCCACGCGCGCATGGCCGCCCTCGGCGGCGCGAATCAGGGCCGTACTGCCGCCCAGATTGCGGTGGTTGATATCCGACCCGGCGGCCAGCAGCGCCTTGACCGTCTTGCGGTGCCCGTTGCCCGCGGCCAACAGCAGCGGCGTGCTGGAGAAGCGGTTGCGGGCCGCGACATTCGCGCCTTCGGCCAGCAGTTTCTCAATTTCATCGACCCAGCCCTTTTCGGCCGCCTGCAGCAGGGCCAGGTTCGTCATCATCGGACTTACCGGCTGCCCGCGTGCCGAATCCGGCGTCTGGTCGCGGTAGTGGTTTTCGGCCCACGCCTGAATGGGGAACGTCGCCATAACGATTAATAAGAGAATTCCCCGCCAATGGAGTGTCATTGATCCTGCCTGTTATGTCTGTGTGTTTTTCATCTATGGCAGGCAGGATAGCAAAAGACCCGCCGGCAGCAAATCGGTAGCGGGCGGGTCTTTTACGCGGGCCGTTCGAACGTCCCGGAAGGGGTTGGTACCGAGGAGCGCGGAGTCAGCTGTCAGGCGCCGCGCGCTTCAGTTCCGAGAGCATTCGAATGTGGTCGCCAAGCAGGGTCCGGGCTTCCTCATTCGGGCTGAGGATCGCCCGCACCCCATGACAGCCGTCTTCTCGGGCGACCGCGGCGGCGCATGAAACCGTGGGCAGTTGGATCCTGGCGCCGGTGATGAAATTAAAGAAAATTTTGTAGCCCATGTCTCTTCCCCCCTGTCTTGCGATACCAGACTGGTGGGTTGCGGCCTAACACTCAATGACGCAGATCAATCATGCTTGAGTATTGCCGGTTCGACGGCGTCCGCCGCGGCGTTTGCTCGCTGGCCTTGTGGCGCCGCCGGCCGGCGCTTTGGCCTCGACATCGGCCAGATCGGTTCGACCGGTGACGCAGACCGGGCAGGCGCAGCCCATGGCGCCGGTGCGCAGAATCATTTCCTCGTAATCGAATTTCCGCTCGACCTTCAGGCACCAGCAATCCTCACCGCCATCGCAGTTAAACCCCCGGCCGCAGTTCGGACATCTGGCGCGCATGGAATATGCCTCGATGAGGTCAGGCGCCAGCTTCGATCTTGAAGCGTTCCCTGATCACGTCGGTGAACAGATTGTTGACAAGAATGCCGCGCAGCGCAGCATCCTCGGACACCTTGTCGGGGTCGAGGCTGCCGTCGGCGAACATCTGGCGCGTCTGCTCGCGGGCCGCCAGGATGACCGGGTCGAGCGCGGCCGTCGTAGAGCCAGATATGAATCGCACCAGCTTATCGGCCATTTTCATGGCCTGCAGGTAGTCCAGGCTACCGGAATTCTGCAGCACGCCGACACGATCCTTCACCGCCTCGATCCCGCTGCCGGACGCCTCGCCCAGCACCTGGAAGGCGGCGTCGGCGGCGGCCAGCGGGTCCAGGTTATCGCCATGGCGGGCCTGGGTCAGTTGCAGCGCGCTGCACATCAGGAAACCCAGAACGTAATCGTCTTCCCAGAATCCCTCGGGCAGCGGCATTGCCTTCAGCCGATCGTCCACAAAAATCGCGATCACCCGCTCGGCGGTATCCCGGGCTTCGGTCGTGAGATCTTCAATCATCCAAAACTCCCCTAGCAGCGTGAATCAGACGGATGGCGCCCATGGGATCGTGTTTCCCGTCTCTCCGTCAGGAGGTCAGCGCGCCGAACACCCGTTGCAGCAGTTCCGTCGTTCGCTTCGCCGGATCCTTGCGAATCGCGGCTTCTTCCTTGGCGACGTATGTGAACAGCCCGCTCAGCGCCTTCTTGACCGTATAGCGCGTCAGGTCGGCCTTAACGTCGGGCACGAAGGGGATGGATTCGTATTTCGACATCATGCGGTCGTAGGAGCGGATCGCGCCCACTTCGCCCATCGTGTCCAGCACGATCGGCGTGAAGCGATCAGTCAGCGGCAGCGTCATCTTACCCCGGAAATACTGCGTCGCCGCGTCATCCGGGCCCTGCCAGATGCCGCGCACATCATCCAGACTCATCTCGGTAATCGCGTTCCAGAACACTTCCTTGGCCTCCGGCGCGGCGCGTTCGGCGGATCGGTTCAGCTTCAGCTCCAGGTCCGCGGTCATGCTGGCAAGGCCGACCTTATCCAGCACGTTATGCACTTTGCGCAGATCCTCGGGCAGCGGAATATGAATCAGCGGATCGGCATTATAGCCGTCCACCGCGCCGACCTGGCCGACGACGCGTTGCGTGCCGATCCGCAAAGCTTCCTTCAGCCCGTTGCCTATTTCAAGGTCGGTCAGCGGCCGCGAGCCGCCGCCGCCAAGGATTGGCGAGGCCAGCGACAACCCGCCGCTGCCTATGGTGGTCTGGCACCCCGACAGGGCAGCGCCCGAAAGAAGGGCTACGAAACTTCTGCGACCGATCATTGGTAAAATCTCCCTTTGAAACTGCTCTTCGCATGCTATCCCCAAACCCTTGCCCAACAGTAAAGATGGACCATGGTCCACGGTTTGCCAATTCCTTTTGCCAAATCCGTTTGCAGCGGTACAGTTCCGCCATGGAGGATGCCATGCGAAGTTACTGGCTCAATCAGGCGTTGGAACAATCGCCGGCGCGCCCGCAGCCGCTGTCGGGCGATATCTCAGCCGACATCTGCATCGTCGGCGGAGGATTCACCGGGCTTTGGACGGCGCTGCATATCAAGGAGACCGACCCGTCGGCCGATATCGTCATCATCGAGCGCGACATTTGCGGCGGCGGGGCCAGCGGCCGTAATGGCGGTTTCTGCATGACCTGGGCCTCCAAGGCGCCCCTGCTCTATCCGCTCTGCGGCGGGCAGGAAACGGTGCGCATGGTGGAGGCGTCGGAGGCCGCGGTGCGCGCCATCGGCCAATTCTGCGCCGATAACGGAATCGACTGCGAGTTCCGCCATGACGGCTGGCTGTGGACCGCCAGCAGCGAGACCCAGCGCGACGCCTGGCGCGGCGCCATCGATGTGCTGGACAAGCTGGGCCTGCATCCTTTCGACGAGCTGTCGCCGGACGAGGTCGCGCGGCGCAGCGGTACGCCTGTGCATATCGGCGGAGTGTACGAGAAGGGTACGGCGACGCTACAGCCAGCGGTGCTGGCGCGCGGCCTTGCCCGGGTATGCGCCGAGCGGGGCGTGCGGATTTTCGAAAACACCGCGATGACCGAACTCGGCCGGGCGTCGCCGCCTTATGTACGTACGGATCGCGGCGTGGTGAAGGCGTCAAAAATTGTCCTAGCGCTGAATGCCTGGGCCCATGAACTGCCCGAATTCCGCCGCGCCGTCATGCCGATCTGCGCCGACGGGATCGCGACCGCACCGATCCCGGAGAGACTCGAAAAACTGGGGCTGCGTGACGGGCTGGCGATCTCCGATTCCCGGACCATGGTCGATTACTACAGGCGGACGGCGGACGGCCGCTTGGTATATGGCAAGGGCGGCGGCGGCATTCCCTTCGCCGGGCGGGTGGGCAACCGCTTCGATACCGAATCCTCGCGCCCCGACGAGGTGCGTACGGCCATGCTGCGTAATTATCCCGAGCTTGCCGATGTTCCGATCGTCGCGACATGGCGCGGGCCCGCGACGCGTACGGCCACCGGCCTGCCGATGTTCGGGCGGATGAAGCGGGCGCCGGCGATCGTCTACGGACATGGCTATATCGGAAACGGGGTCGGGCCCAGCTACAACGGCGGGCGCATCCTGGCGGCCCTGGCGTTGGACCGCAAGGACGAATGGTCGGAATGCCCGCTGGTCGGCGCCAGCGGAAAATTGCTGCCGCCGGAGCCTTTCCGTTTCTTCGGCGGGCAGATGGTGCGCGCCGCCGTGCGCGCCAAGGACCGTGCCGACGACCAGGGGCGCAAATCCAACCTGCTCACGCGATATCTGGCGGGGTTGGCGCCCTCCGGCCTTATTGCCCGCACGGGCGACCGCAACTGATGCCCGGTTCCGCGGTTTCAACAAAAAACAGGGTGGCGCACGATCACTTCAGGAAACTGTCACAGTCGTTGCCGGACATCTTGTGGCCACGGACAATGCCCTCGGCGTCGATCTCAAAGCTTGCCGTGCATTCGTAATGGAATTCGAAGGTGGGTTCCTGCCGGGTCACCGGCACAAGCACCGTCTGTCCGTCCACGATCCGGGTCTCGGTCACCGTGGTTACTTCGCCGCCCTGCTGCTCGCTGTAACTGCGCCGCCAGGTAAGGATACGGCCGCCGCTCATCAAATCATGGACGGCGTCCGGCGCACCGGCGGCCAGCACAAGCCTCCGTTCACTCCCGCCGATCCATGCGTCCAGCCGGTGCGGTTCGCGCCGGTCCCAGCGGGCGCAGCCGGCGGTAGTGGCCATAATCAGCATGACGGCGAGAAGGCGCCGGTTCGGCAAGGCGGAACGCTCCCTGTCCATAAGAACCATTGCAAGCATCGCATGTTTAGCGCATGCCGTCACCACGCGCCTTGCATCCGCGCGCGGCTGCCCGCAGGCGATCGAACCAGGAGACCGGAAAATGACTAAATCTACACCTTGCCGCCCTTTCCCGACGGCGCGCGACGACGAGGCGGTTGCCCGGCGCATGAAGGATACGGCGCAGACGCGTTCGCCGAGCTACCGCCTGGCCTTCAGCGACCAGGATTTCCTGCTGCAGGACGATTTGCGGCCGGTGCGCCTGCAACTGGAGCTTCTGAAACCCGAACTGGCGTTCCAGGAAGAGAAAATCGAGTCAACGATTGTCGTGTTCGGCAGCGCCCGCACGCCAGCGCCCGAGGACGGCGCGGGCGATCCGAAAAAGATCGCCATCTATGAAGAGGCTCGCCGTTTCGCCAGCATGATGTCGGAGCGGAAATCCCACGATGGCCAACGCGACGTCATCGTCACCGGCGGCGGCCCCGGCATCATGGAGGCCGCCAACCGCGGCGCGCACGAAGCCGGCGGACGCACCGTGGGGCTGAATATCGTGTTGCCGCACGAACAGGCGCCGAACCCCTACGCCACGCCGGAACTTAGTTTTCAGTTCCACTATTTCGCGATCCGCAAGATGCATTTCCTGATGCGCGCGCGGGCGCTGGTCTGCTTTCCCGGCGGCTTCGGCACGATGGACGAGCTGTTCGAGACCCTGACGCTGATCCAGACCGGCAAGGTCGCGCCGATCCCGGTCCTGCTGTTCAAGGAAAAGTGGTGGCGTCGCATCGTTAATTTCGAGGCGATGGCCGAAGAGGGCGTCATCGCGCACTCGGACCTCAAAATCTTCCAATTCGTCGAGACCGCCGAGGAAGCCTGCGCGGCGATCGAGAATTTCTATGGGGAAAACTAGCTCGCCATGGCCTGTACGGGCTGCCGATGCCGCAGCTGCGCGGCCGTCGGGTGGGCGTCGGCCGCGGGCTGATAGGCGACACTGATTTCTCCGAATGCCGCGATGGCGGATGCCGCGTCCTTGCCGGCCGGCAGTTCGAACGCATCGAAGCCGCAGCGCTTCATCAGGTCGATCTGGTCGCGCAGCACCTGGCCGGTGGCCCGTAGTTGCCCGCGAAAACCGTAACGTTCGCGCAACAGCCGCGCGGTAGTGAAGTGGCGGCCATCGTTGAGGTTCGGGAAATCCAGTGCGATCAGCGCGAACCGTGGCAGGTCCGGCAGGATCTCCTCGATGCGCTCATGGCTCTCCAGCCTTATGCCGAGGGGCAGATTGCGCCCTGTCAGCCCATCGCGCCCGGCTTTCCACCGTTCCAGCGATATCGTGGCGGGACGGTCCGGCGGCAGCACCGCGCCATCCGCGACGTGGGTCCAGGCGTCGCCGGCGATGGCGGGGCTTCCATTTCCATAGTCGATCAGCGTCATGGCCGTTACTCCGTAGTTCATTCCCGCCCGTAAAGCGCCTCGCGGAACGGCGCCGGGCCGATGCGCCGCAGGCTGTCCAGAAAGCGTTCGCCGTCCTGGCGCAGCTCCAGCCAGGTGACGATGATAGTCTCGATCGCGGTAACAATCTCATCAGCGCCAAATCCCCGACCGATGATCTTGCCGAGCGACGCATCCTCCGCCGAACTACCGCCCAGCGTTACCTGGTAGGACTCGGCGCCTGCCTTTTCCAAACCAAGGATGCCGATATGGCCAACATGGTGATGGGCGCAGGAATTGATACAGCCTGAAATATTGATCGTCAGTTCGCCCAGATCGTGGCGTTCGTCGATCTCGGCCAGCCGTTCGCTCAGGCGCTGGGCCACGGGAATCGAGCGCGCCGTCGCCAGCCCGCAAAAATCCAGGCCCGGGCAGGCAATTATATCGGTTACACGCATCAGGTTCGGCGTCGCCAATCCCAGTGAATCCAGGGCCCGCCAAAGATCGTAAAGGCTGTCCTGGCGTACATGCGCGAGAATCAGGTTCTGGCGATGGGTCACGCGGATTTCGCCGTGGCTGTACTCGTCGGCCAGGCCGGCCAGCGCATCCATCTGGTCTGCCGCCATGTCCCCGGGAATGCCGCCGACAGGCTTCAGGGACACGGTGACCGCGGCGTAACCCGGCTGCTTGTGGGGAAACAGATTGGCCGCCGACCAGCGGGCGAAGGCCGCGTCCTCCAAACGTCTGCCCGCGAATTGCCCGGACTCTGCCGTGGCCTCGTAAGCCGGGGGTGAGAACCGGGCGCGAATGCGCGAGACCTCCGCCTCGTCCAGGCGCAGCGCGGAGTCCCGGATTTGCGCCCACTCGGCCTCCACCAGATCGCGGAAGCGGTCGATTCCCAACGTGGATACCAGGATCTTGATGCGCGACTTGTAAAGATTGTCGCGCCGGCCCTCGATATTGAAGACGCGCAGGATGGCCTCCAGGTAGCTCAGCAGGTCGGCGCCCGGCAGGAAGTCGCGGAGCGCCTCAGCCAGCATCGGCGTGCGTCCCAGCCCGCCGCCGACCCAGACCTTGAACCCGGTCTCGCCACCCGGGCCGTGCAGCATGCTCAGCCCGATATCGTGAACGGCGATGGCGGTGCGGTCGCTCGGCGAGCCGCTGATCGCGATCTTGAACTTGCGCGGCAGGAACGAAAATTCCGGATGCAACGTGGACCATTGGCGGATAATTTCCGCCCAGGGACGCGGGTCCTCGATTTCGTCCGCCGCGACGCCCGCGAACTGGTCGGTGGTGGTATTGCGGATGCAATTGCCGCTGGTCTGGATGGCGTGCATTTCGGCCGCAGCCAGCTCGTCCAGGATATCAGGCGTATCCGCCAGCCTTATCCAGTTGAACTGGATGTTCTGGCGCGTGGTGAAATGGCCGTATCCGCGGTCGTAACGCCGGGCAATCCGCGCCAGGGCGCGTAGCTGATCGGAACCTAGCACGCCATAGGGAATGGCGACCCGCAGCATGTAGGCATGGAGTTGCAGGTAAAGGCCGTTGCGAAGCCTGAGCGGCTTGAAATCATCTTCCGACAATTCACCGGAAATCCGCCGGGCGACCTGGCCGCGAAACTGCGTGGCGCGTTCGCGAACCAGTGTCTCATCAAGACCATCGTAGGCATACATGGCTGCAATCTCCCTTCAAACGACCGAAACTGTCGGACCATCGGCCCGGACGCGTTCCCGCAGACGCGCCGGCACGACGCCGTGGTCCCTTGTTTCGACTTCCACTTCGTAAACCCCGATGATCCGGCCGCTTGCTTCTTCCAGCCGCGCGGTATCCAGGCTGGCCGCCAATTGCCCCTCGGTCGCGTGGATTGACGCATCGGCGATATCCCGCGACCAGTCTCCCGCCGCGCCCCGCCAGACGACGGCGCCGTCCCGTAACCTGTTACCTGTAATTACCAAATGCGCCATGGGATCCATCTCAGGGACAAATTAATAATGCTGTTAATAATTGTATATCAAGAGATATGATCAAGAGTCAATGTTATTTAGTATTATTAACATATTTTATATGTTAAATAGAGAAATGCGAAAGCCATGGATGACTGTCCGCGCATATTCTGATGGCGGCAACCTCCGGAAAAATCATTCTCCCAACGGGGATTACCGCGGTCAGTCCGATCGAATTCCCGCATCCTCCGGCTCGCCACCCCGTTCCGGCCGGCCCCCGCCTCTGACAAAGCGGGTATAGATCAGGCTGAGCAGGAACAGGCTGAGGCCCAGGAACAAGAACGACGCGACCCGGTAGAGCCCGCCGATCTCGCTCATATCGAACAGGAAGACCTTGGTGACCGAGATCAGCAGCACCACGATGGACGCATGGCGGACGGCGACGCTGTCGCGCCAGATACCCAGCACCAGCAGGGCGGCACCATAG
>DAOVHN010000712.1 GCA_030671915.1 Pseudomonadota bacterium | reverse complement strand
GAGGCGGCTTATGGTCCCGTCCATCCGGAAGTGGCGGAAAGTCTGGACGACCTCGCCGGCCTGATGGAGGAGATGGGCCGCATCGACGACGCCAAAAAGGCGGAACAGCGGGCCCTGGAAATCCGGACCAAGCTGTAGGATGAGGCCGGGGGTGAAACTCTGCTGCGGCCTGTTGCTGGCGGCTGTCCTGCTGACGGGCTGCGCCGGGCAGTCCACGCTGTGGGAGGAGTACAGCCAGGACGGGCTGTCGGCCTACAGCGTCGGGCAGTATGGTGAAGCCGAAAGCTTCTTCGTCGCCGCGCTGGAGGAGGCCGAACGCACCGGCAAGGTTGACGAGCGGCTGGCGACCAGCCTGAACAATCTGGCGACCGCCTATACCGCCCTGGGCCGTTACGGCGGCAGCGAGGCGCTGTACCGCCGCGCCCTGGCGATCCGCGAGAATCTCTATGGCCGCGACGACCTCATCGTTGCCTCGACTCTGAGCAGCCTGGGCGACACCTACCGGCTGCTCGGCCGTTATGGCGAGGCGGAAACCGCCCTGCTACGCTCACTGGTGATCCGCGAACAGGCGCTGGGCCGCGACCATCCGGCCGCGGCGATGACGCTGAATAACCTGGCGGCGCTATACAGGGACCAGGACCGTCTGGCCGAGGCGCTGGAAGCCGCCGAACGCGTCGTTATTATCCGCCAGTCGGTGCTGAAACCCGCCGACCCCTTGCTGGCGACCAGCCTCAACAATCTGGCGGCCATTCACAATGCCATGGGCCGGCGCGACAAGGCTGAGTCGGAATATATGCAGGCGCTCCGTATTCGCGAGGCGTCGCTTGGACCCGACCATCCGGACGTGGCCATATCGCTGAATAATATCGCGATGGTGAAACTGTCGGCGGGCCAGTACGAAGCGGCCGAGGCGCTGGTGAAGCGGGCGCTCGATATCCAGCAGCGGAACCTGCCCGACGACCACCCCGACGTCGCCGTCACATTGCGCAACTACGCGGCCGTGATGCGTGCGACCGACCGCGACGCGGAGGCGACGATCCTGGAAAAACAGGCCCGGGACATCGAACGGCGCTAGTGGTCTCCATCTAACGGATGGTACCCATGGGACGGTCTTGCGAGTTCATCCGGTAAGGCGCGCGGCGCGCCGCGATGCTCGTGCATCGCAAGCGGCGAGCAACGCGGCCGGTGGGCTCGCAAGGCCGTCCCATGGACGCCACATGTCTCATACACAACACTAGGGGCAGGTAGAGCATGCATCCGGCATTTTCCGTCATCTTCTTCACCACCGCCTCTGGCGCGGGTTATGGGCTGCTGGTCTGGCTTGGCCTGTTCGGCGCGCTGGGCTTGCTGCCGGCCGACCGCTGGTTCGGCGTCACCGCCTTCGGGCTGGCCTTCGGGCTGGTGACGGCGGGGCTGTTGTCGTCGACCCTCCATCTCGGCCATCCGGAGCGCGCCTGGCGGGCGCTGACCCAGTGGAAATCCTCGTGGCTGGCCCGCGAGGGCGTGATGGCGGTGCTGACCTACATTCCCACCGGCCTCTACGCATACGGCTGGGTCATGCTGGAGCGCAACGACGGCGTCTTCGCGGCCCAGGGCGTAATCGGCGCCCTGCTCTGCCTGATCACGGTCTATTGCACGGCGATGATCTATGCGTCCCTGAAGAGCATCCAGCGCTGGTCGAACAGGTTTGTGCCGCCGGTCTACCTTGCGCTCGGCGCGGCCACCGGCGCCTTGTTGCT
>DAOVHN010000333.1 GCA_030671915.1 Pseudomonadota bacterium | reverse complement strand
CAGCACGATCACCGCCGCCGAGCCGATGAAGCAGCCATGGGGCTGCAGCGTGTCGAAATCCAGCGGGATGTCGTCCATGCTGGCGGGCAGGATGCCGCCAGATGCGCCACCGGGCAGATAGGCCTTGAAGGCATGGCCGTCCGCCATGCCGCCGCAAAACTCCTCGATCAGCTCGCGGATGGTGATGCCGGCCGGGGCCAGCTTGACGCCCGGCTCCTTGACCCGGCCCGAGACCGAGAAGGAGCGCAGCCCCTTGCGGCCGTTACGGCCTTCGCTGGCGAACCAGTCGGGGCCCTTCTCGACGATATCGCGCACCCAGTAGAGGGTCTCCACGTTATGCGGCAGGGTCGGCAGGCCGAACAGGCCGACCTGGGTGGGGTAGGGGGGCTTGTGCCGTGGCAGGCCGCGCTTGCCCTCGATCGATTCCATCATCGCGGATTCCTCGCCGCAGATATAGGCGCCGGCGCCGCGGCGGACCTCAATGGTTACGCCCCTGGAAAGGCCGGCCTTCGCGACCGCCTCCAGCTCCTTTTTCAGGACCTTGATGATTCCGGGATATTCATCGCGGATATAGACATAGGCGCGCTCGGTCTCCGTCGCCCAGGCCGCCACCAGCATGCCTTCGATAAAGCGGTGCGGGTCGCTCTCCAGGTAGTCGCGGTCCTTGAAGGTGCCGGGCTCGCCCTCGTCGCCGTTGACCGCCATGATTCGCGGTTTCGGCTGCTCGCGGATGATTTTCCATTTCAGGCCCGACGGAAAACCCGCGCCGCCCAGTCCGCGCAAGCCGGAATCCTGCATCGTCTTGACGATGTCGTCGGCTTTGCGGTCGCCCTTCAGGCAGGCTTCCAGCAGGCCATAGCCGCCATCGGCGCGGTAGGCGTCGAAATCCGTATAGGCGGGGATGACCGGGCTGGTCTCTCCCGACCCGGCGGCGGCCACCAGCGACTCGACGGTCGTATTCTCGATATGGCGGTGGCCGACTTCCGCCACCGGCGCATTGGCGCAGCGGCCCATGCACGGCGCGGGAACGACGCGGACTTCGCGGCCCAGCTTCCTGGGCAGTTCCTCCAGCAATGCCTTCGCGCCCTTCATCTCGCAGGTCAGGCTGTCGCAGACCCGGATGGTCAGCGGCGCCGGCGCTTGCTCGTCGTCCAGCACCACGTCAAAATGGGCGTAGAAGGTCGCGACCTCGAAGACCTCGGCCATGGGCAGGCGCATATCCTCGGCCAGCGCCTGCAGATGGGCCGCCGAGAGGGACCCGTACTTGTCCTGGATCGCATGCAGATATTCGATCAGCAGGTCGCGCCGGTGCTCGCCCCCGCCCAGCAGGGCGCGGACTTCCGCCAGGGCTTCCGGTTCGAGCTGCCGGCCCTTGGTGAAAACCGGTGCCTTGCGCCGGCCGGAACCGGGATGATTATGCCTTCGGCCCGCTTGCGCGCCGGGTGTTTTAACCGTCATACTCGCCTCTTACCCACAACGACAATGGTTCCCAACGGCCCTTTGGCAAGCCGCCCGAACGCGCTGTCGTCTGATTTATTATGTTTCTTGGTATACCATATACCACCGATTCGCCCATCACAAGGAGTGGTTTCATCCCTACTCTAAAAGACGGGGTCAGCAGGACAGGATAATCTTGCCCTTGTGACCCGCGCTTTCCATCAGGCGGTGCGCGTCGGCCGCATCGGCCAGCGGCAAGGTCGTGTTGACCACCGGCTTCAGCTTGCCGGTGGCGAACAGCGGCCAGACCTTCTCCTCCAGTTCCCGCGCGACCCGGGCCTTGTAGGCGTCCGGCCGGCTGCGCAGGGTGGACCCTGTATAGTGCAGCCGTTTCAGCATCACCGGCATCAGGTTGATCTGCACCTCGGCGCCCAAGGCGAAGGCCAGCTGCACGATCCGTGCGTCCGGCTTCGCCGCCTTGATGTTGCGCGCAATGTAGGGTCCGCCGACGATATCCAGGATAACGTCAGCGCCGCTGAATGTTTCGCGGACGACCTCGACGAAATCCTCCTTGTCGTAATCGATTGCCCGGTCCGCCCCCAGCGACTCGCAGAAGGCGCAGCGTTCGGCTGGGCTTTCGGTGGTCGCCACCGTCGCGCCGAAGGCCTTGCCCAACTGGATGGCCGTCGTGCCCAGCCCGCCGGCGCCGCCATGGACCAGGAAGACCTCGCCCGCCGCCAGGCCGGCCGTCATGAAGATGTTGCTCCAGATCGTGAAATAGGTTTCCGGCAGCGAGGCGGCTTCCGCCAGGTCCAACCCGTCGGGTACGCCCAGGCAATGGTCGGCGTCCACCGTGCAATATTCGGCGTAGCCGCCGCCGTTGGTAAGCGCGCACAGCCGGTCGCCGATGGACCAGCGGGAAACCCCGTCGCCGACCGCGACGACTTCGCCGGAAATCTCCAGCCCCAGCAGGTCGGAAGCGCCCTTCGGCGCCGGATAGAGCCCGCGCCGCTGCATAAGATCGGGCCCGTTAACGCCCGCGAAGGCGACCTTGACCAGCACCTCGCCCGGCCCGGCCCGGGGGGTGGGTCGCGTGCTCGCTTTCAAGACTTCGGCGCCGCCGGGTTCGGTGATTTCGACAGCTTTCATCGTTGCGGGAATATCAGTGCCCATCAATTCAACCTTTGTGTCTTCCCGTTGCCGGGATAGGCTCTAGAGACGCCAGAGGGCCTGACGCATGGCGTGACCGATCAGGGTCGGGCTGTCGACGACGGTGGCGCCGGCATCCCTGAGCGCCTCGATCTTGCCGGCGGCGGAGCGGTCGCCGAAGAAATCGATCGTGCCGGAATGGCCCATGCGGCGCCCCGCGGGTGCGTGTACGCCCGCTATATAGGCGACCACGGGCTTCTTCGGTTTTTCCGCCTTCAGCAGGGCCGCGGCCTCTTCCTCGTCCGAGCCGCCCAACTCGCCGATCAGCACGATGCCGGCGGTCATTTCGTCGGCCAGGAACAGCTCCAGGCATTCCGCGAAACCAATGCCGTGGACCGGGTCGCCGCCGATGCCGACAGAGGTGGACTGGCCCAGTTCCAGCCGGGTCGTCTGGTCCACCGCCGCATAGGCCAGCGTCGCCGAGCGAGAGGCGATGCCGATCTTGCCGGGGCTGTGCGGTCGGTCGGGCATGACGCCGATGCGGCATTCACCCGGGGTGATAATACCGTATGAATTGGGGCCGATCAGCCGGGATTTCGATCCAGCCAGTTTCGCCTTGACGCGCACCATGTCGAGCACCGGGATGCGTTCGGTGACGCAGACGATCAGCGGGATTTCCGCCTCGATCGCCTCGATCATCGCATCCGCCGCGTGTTGCGGCGGCACGAAGACGGCGGTGGCATCGGGCGCAGTGGCCTCGGCCGCTTGCGCCACGGTATCGAACACCGGCACATTGAGATGCCGCGTGCCGCCCCGCCCGGGGCGGACTCCGCCGACCACATTAGTGCCGCCGGCGATCGCCCGCTCGGCCATGCGCGTCGCGGTCTTGCCGGTGATGCCCTGGAAAATGATCCTGGTATTGCGATCAACGAGTATGGACATCAGGCGGCCCTCGATCCGGCGATTCGCACGGCTTCCTCTACCGCCTCTTCCATGCTTGCGGTAATAGCCACCGGAACGCCCTGGTTCTTCAGCGTCATTTCGCTGATCTCCTTGCCGGTACCGGCCGCGCAATAGACCACGGGCTTGGCCGCGCCGGTCTTGCGGAACACGCTGGACAACCCTTCGGCGATGGTGTCGCAATGCAGCAGTCCGCCGCCCACCGCCATAACCAGTATGACCTTAACGCGCTCGTCGTCCAATAGCAGCTTGACGCCCTCGGCCACCTGCTCGCGGGTCGCCATGGGCCGCACATCCATGAAGTCGGCCGGCCGGCCGCCGCCGTCGATGACCATATCCATCGTCGCCAGGCCCAGTCCGGCGCCCATGGTAAGAATGCCAATATCGCCATCCATT
>DAOVHN010000262.1 GCA_030671915.1 Pseudomonadota bacterium | reverse complement strand
GCCGCAAGCGCGGCCAATCGCATAGTCACGGTGGTCTCTCCCGTCTCTGACACCAGCCAATTGAACCGGGTTCACCCGTGGGCGGATTCAGCCCGCCAAGGGCCCCGTTGGAATTCTGCGCGGCATACTAGCCAGTCGCAGCCGCCAATCAAGCGCCATGGAGGCAGCTTCCCCCTCGGCATCGGAATCCGAATAACCATTTATGTTTCAGGCCCTCGGAATTACGGGACTTTTTCACCCCTACTCCGCGCGACATTATGTCGCAAGCGATTTTCGCTGATTCTTGATCTATGTCAATTCTCGGCGGTATCGTCGTCGCGCGCAAGCCTGCGGCGAACGCGCTGCAGGGCCGACCAGACGATGAGAACCACCACGGGAATAGAAAGGCCGGTGACCAACTCCACGGGTACCGGCAGCCCGGCGGCGGCGACTCCCTTGGCCGCATAGCCGACCAGCCCGACCAGATAATAGCTGATCGCCGCGACCGACAGACCCTCAACCGTTTCCTGGAGGCGAAGCTGCAGCCTGGCGCGGCGGTCCATGGAGCGCAGCAGGTCGCGGTTCTGGGCCTCCATCGCGAGATCGACCCGGGTGCGCAGCAACGTCGTGGCCCGCGCGACCCTTTCCGCCAGCCGATCCTGGCGTATGGCGGTGGATTGACAGGTCCGCATCGCCGGCACCATGCGCCGGTCCATGAATTCATCGATCGTCTGTAATCCCTCGATACGTTCCTCGCGCAGTTCGCCTACACGTGCCTCCACGAGGGCGTAATAGGCGGCGGCGGCGCTGAACCGGTATGAGTTGCGCGACGCCAGCCGCTCCAGCCGCGCGGCAAGCCGGGTCAGGCGGTCCAGCATCGCCTTCTCGTCCTCCAGCCCCTCGATTTGCGGCATCCGCTCGGCGATTTCGTTCAGCTCCCCGGCTGCGTCGGTAATCTCCGCCCCCGCCTCTCGCGCCAAAGGCAGGGTGCGCAGGGCCATGGTCCGGTAGGTCTCGATTTCCAGCAGGCGCTGCACCAGGCGGCCCGCCTGGCGCGACCGCAGACCCACATCACGCACCAGGATGCGGCCGAACCCATCCTCATGCAGGCGGAAATCGGTCCAGGCCACGGCATTGCCGCCGGCCATCCGGCTGCCGGCCAGGCTGTCGGCCACCAGGAATTCACCGAGATCGCCTATGCTTCGTTCGGGCGCATCGCGGTGTTCGACGGCGATGTTGACGGCAACCAGCAATTCGCCTGGCAATCCGGCAAGCCAGTCCTCGGAAACACGGCTGATCGCCGGCCTGGCAAAGGGATCGGTAAACTCGCCGCCGCGGAAGAAGGTATATGTGGCGAACTCGCTGTGCCATTCCCACTTCAGGCGAAAGGCCCCGAAGTCGGCGCTGTAGTGGGTCGCCCCCTCGTTCGGGACCGGCAAACCGTGGCTTTCGCACAATTCCGCCACATGCCGGTGATCGCGCATGGCGCCGGGTTCGGTATGCAGCATGGCAATATGGGACGCCCGCAAGGGAGGCCGCAATTGCTCGAACGGACGGGCGTGGACTTCGTTGACCAGCGAATAGCGCAGGTCGTGTTCCTGGAATTCGGGCATGTTCCTCGTCGCTTGGACATGGCCGGCGGCGCGCCGGCCTGTGAATTGCGGTGCAAATACGATACACCAACCGTCGTTTCGCGCTATATCGTTTAACAGGCTAATTTTAAGGCGTAAATGTTACGGCCTGATGACAGGCTGGCGGGCGAATCGCCGACTTACCGGGAATACGAGAGGATCCATGAGCAACCTGAGCAAGACCGACGATCTTTTCTTCAAGCGCACCGGGCTGGACCGCGAGAAAACGGAAATGCTGGTGGCGAACGCGCTGAAGGGCGCCGATGACGGCGAACTCTACCTGGAATATTGCCAGTCGGAAGGCATCTCGCTGGACGACGGCCATATCCGCAGCGCCAGTTTCGATACCGCCCAGGGTTTTGGCCTGCGGGCGATTTCCGGCGAGGCCATCGGCTACGCCCATGCCAGCGACTTGAGCGAGGAAGCCCTGAAACGGGCGGCCGAGACCGTTCAGGCCGTGCGCAGCGGCAAGGGCGGCACGATGGCCGAGCCGCCGGCGGGCACCAACCGCTCGCTCTACACCGACGAAAACCCGCTGGGCGCCTTCAGTTTCGAGGATAAGGTGAAGCTCCTGGGAAAGATCGATGCCTATGCGCGGGGCAAAGACCCCCTCGTCAGGCAGGTCAGCGCATCGATCGCGGGTGAATGGCAGGCGGTGCAGATCATCCGCGGCGACGGCAAGCGCGTCGCGGATATCCGACCGCTCGTGCGCCTGAACGTATCCGTGGTCGTCGGTAAGGGCGACCGCATGGAAAACGGCAGCTATGGAGCGGGCGGGCGCGTCGGCTTCGCCGCCTTCGTCGAGCCCGATGCCTGGCAGTATCAGGTGGATGAGGCGCTGCGCCAGGCGTTGGTCAATCTGGATTCGGTTCCCGCGCCGGCGGGCGAGATGGATGTGGTGCTGGGTCCAGGCTGGCCGGGAATCCTGTTGCATGAGGCCATCGGCCACGGGCTGGAGGGCGATTTCAATCGCAAGAAAACCTCGGCCTTCGCTGGCCTCATGGGATACAAGGTCGCCGCGGAAGGCGTTACCGTGATCGACGACGGCACCATCGCCGACCGGCGCGGGTCGTTGTCGATCGACGACGAGGGCACGCCGACTGGCTGCACCACGCTTATCGAGAACGGAAAGCTGGTCGGCTATATGCAGGACCGCCAGAATGCGCGGTTGATGGGGGTAAGGCCCACCGGCAACGGACGCCGGCAATCCTACGCCCACGCGCCCATGCCCCGCATGACCAACACCTGCATGCTGGCCGGCGATCGCGAGCATGAGGAAATCATCGCCTCGGTCGACAAGGGAATTTACGCCGTCAATTTCGGCGGCGGGCAGGTGGATATCACCAGCGGCAAGTTCGTGTTCTCCTGCACCGAGGCCTACATGATCGAAAATGGCAAGGTCGGGGCCCCGGTCAAGGGCGCGACGTTGATCGGCAACGGGCCGGATGTTTTGACCCGGGTATCGATGATCGGCAATAACATGGAAATGGACCCGGGCATCGGCACCTGCGGCAAGGAGGGCCAGGGCGTGCCGGTCGGCGTCGGCCAGCCGACTATCCGCATCGACGGGCTGACCGTGGGCGGCACCGCCGCCTGAGATCGGTATAACGTACGGGGTTGCAAGATAAAAAATGGTGCAAACGCCACCACCATCGCCGCGCGGCGCCGGGCCTAACCGCTGGTTCTTGTTCCTGGTCGTCGCGGTTGGGCTGACCGGACTGGTCGTCTGGCTGATCGGCCGCTACCCCAGCGCGCTCGATTCACGCGATTCGATGATCGATATCACGCGATACGGCGCCATCCTGCTGCTGGTGGCCAGCGGCATACTGGCCAGCCGGACGCTGAACGTGAAAAAGGCCGTGCGGGACATCGCGATATGGATCGCCATCCTGGCGGGCCTGGTCGCCCTGTATGGCTTTCGCGAAGAGTTCAAGACGGTGGGCCTGCGGATCGCCGGCGAGCTGGAGCCTGCCCGGGGTAACGAGACCGATCGCGGCGAGATGCTGTACCGCCGCGGCGCCGACGGGCATTTCTATATCGACGCGACGGTGAACGGACAGTCGGTCCGCTTCCTGGTGGATACCGGCGCGAGCGACATCGTGCTGAGCCCCGCCGACGCCGCCCGGGTCGGCTTCGAACGGTCGGAACTGGTGTTCAACAGGCAGTACCAGACCGCCAACGGCATCGGCTGGGGCGCGCCGGTCATGCTTCGCTCGATCGAGGCCGGCGCAATCCGCTTCCGTGGCGTCGCTGCCTCGGTAAATGACGCACCGATGTCGGAGTCCCTTCTGGGCATGAGCTTCCTGGATCGCCTCTCCGGATTCGAGGTCCGCGGCGATTCCCTGATCCTGCGCCCTTGAAATTAACCTTACTTTAATTCCTCGCGGCGATTGTTACCGAATGCGCTCGGGGTGGGTGCGGCGCCTTGCATTCGGGACCGGTGGGTTCCGGCCAACTGTAACCGGAGGCGCCCCGTGGAAACCATTATCCTGTCCATCCTGCCCTTGGCGGTCATCGTCGGCCTGGGCTATCTGGCAACCCGTTTCGATTATATTTCCTCCGCGGCGATCGACGGCATTTCGCGCTATGTATTCGCGATCGCCCTGCCCGCCCTGATTTTTCGGAATTTAGCGAATGGCAACCTGCTCAACAACATGGGCCCTGCAGGGCTGATATTGTTGAGCTATTTTGTCGGCGCCCTGGCAGTCCTGGTGCTGGGACTCGCAGTCGGCAAGTATCTGTTCAAAAGCGGCCAGGCCGAACAGAGCATCATCGCCGTCGGCGCATCCCACTCCAACATGGTTCTGCTCGGCGTTCCGGCGGTCCTGATGCTCCTGGGCGCCAGGAATGTCGGCCCGCTGGTGCTAATCGTCGGCCTGCATGGAATGCTGATGGCCGTTCTGCTGACCGTGGTGATCCGCGTTCGCGGCGGCAAGGCCGGCGAGATTCCGTCCGCGGCCTGGCAAGCCGCCCTGAGCCAGGCGAAAAACCCCATATTCAT
>DAOVHN010000713.1 GCA_030671915.1 Pseudomonadota bacterium | reverse complement strand
GCGACATAGGCCGGGTTGAACTCGATTTGCACCTTCACATCGTCGGCGATCGGGAACAGCGTGCCGCCCATCTCGTCCACCAGTACCTTGCGGGCCTCGCGGTAGTTGTCGATATAGGACGCGTTGCCGTTGCCGGCCTGGGCCAGCGCCTGCATGATATTGTCCTGCAGATTGCCCATGCCGAAGCCCAGCACCGACAGGTAGATGCCGGTTTTGCGCTTGCCCGCGATCAGGTCCTCGAGTTGGTCCGGGTTGCTGACGCCGACGTTGAAATCGCCGTCGGTGGCCAGGACGACGCGGTTCACCGCGCCTTCGCGCATATTGTCCTGGGCCAGGCGGTAGGCCAGCTCGATGCCGGCGCCCCCGGCGGTGCTGCCGCCGGCCCGCATATTGTCGATGGCCGACAGGATATTCGATTTGTTGCTGGCCTCGGTGGGCTCGAGAATAACACCGGCGGAACCCGCATAGGCGACCATCGCCACCCGGTCTTCCGGCCCCATTTCCCGCACCAGCATGCGCAGCGATTTTTGCAGCAGCGGCAGCTTGTCCGGGCTGTGCATCGAGCCGGAGGTATCCACCAGGAACACCAGGTTCGCCGGTGGGCGCCGTTCGGCGGGAATGTCGAAACCCTTCAGGCCGATGCGCAGGATCTGCGCGCCCTCGTCCCACGGCGCATCGAACAGGGCGATGTCGGAGCGGAAGGGTATCTCGCGGTTTTCAGGCAGCGCGTAGTCGTATCTGAAATAGTTGACCAGCTCCTCGGTGCGCACCGAATCGGCCGGTGGCATCCGGCCGTCGTTCAGGAAGCGGCGCATCCGCGAATATGACGCGGTATCCACGTCGATCGAAAAAGTCGAAACCGGCTCCAGCGCGACCTGCTTGATCGGGTTGTTTTCAAATTCGGGATAGGCCTCGCGCCCCTCGTCCCAATAGGCGCCGGTAGGTCCGTCCAATGAGAGCGTTTGCAGGATATAAGCCTGAGCTGCCGCAGGTGGAGGCGGGGCTGATCCCACCGTTGTTTCGGTCGCGCTGGAATAGTCGCCAGACGAGTGTTGCGGGCTCTCGCAGGCGGTCAGAATTGTGGCAAGCGCGACGGCGGTAACGGGAATGAGTTTGCGTATGGTCATGATAACCCCCATTGGGCCGGGATGGCCCTTTCAAAGAAATTCCTGTCGAAAAAATGCTTATGGTGGCGACGATAACGCCGCTCCGTGACGATTTTGGGGGCGCAATCCGGGCGAGTCGGACGGCAAGGTGACGATTTCGGGGCGCGCCGGATTCCTTCGTTGGGCAAAATCGGCAAGCCTTTTCAAGAAACTGATCGGCATGAGGGAATTTATAAAGTCCCATTCCCGCCGCAATTCCCCTTGCCGGGGCGCGGCGGCAAGGCGATCATCGCGGCGCATTGGCAAGGGAGAATATCATGTTGCGGATCGAGCTATTGATCGACGCCGGCGCGGCGCTGGGCGAGGGGCCGTCATGGGACGTGGCGGAACAGCGCCTTTACTGGATCGACGGCTGGGGCATGAAGGTTCACCGCTGCGACGCCGGCGGCGGCGGGCTGGTCAGCCACGATGCGCCCAGCGAGGTCGGCGCGGTAATCCCGCGCGAGGGCGGCGGATCGATCCTGGCCCTGCGCGACGGCCTGTACGATTTCGATTTCGAAAGCGGCATGATGGAAAGAATCGTCGACCCCGACCCCGGCCGCGAGCGCATTCACATAAACGACGGCAAGGT
>DAOVHN010000402.1 GCA_030671915.1 Pseudomonadota bacterium | reverse complement strand
GGACCGGCGTTGGCAAGACGCTGGGCTATATCGCGCCGGCGAGCCTGTGGGCGGAGACCAACGGCGCGCCGGTCTGGATTTCCACCTACACGAGGAACCTGCAGCATCAGATCGACGGCGAGCTGGACCGGCTCTACCCGGACGCCGGCATCAAGCGCGGCCAGGTGGTGATCCGCAAGGGGCGGGAAAATTACCTGTGCCTGCTGAATATGGAGGATGCGGTGCGTGGCGTTGCGGTGCGCCGGCCGGATGCTATTGCGCTGGGGCTGCTGGCGCGCTGGGTCGGCGCGTCGCGCGACGGCGATCTGACCGGCGGCGGCTTTCCGGCCTGGCTGTCGGACATCGCCGGGCGGCCGCGCACGCTGGGATTGGCCGACCGGCGCGGCGAATGCATCTATTCCGCCTGCGCCCATTACGGCAAATGCTTCATCGAACACAGCCAGCGCCGGGCCAGGCGGGCGAAATTGGTGATCGCCAACCACGCGCTGGTGATGGTGCAGGCGGCGCGCGCCGCAAGCGACCCGATGAGCCGCCCGACGCGCTATGTGTTCGACGAGGGCCATCATCTGTTCGATGCCGCCGACAGCGCCTTCGCCGCCGCGCTGACCGGGCGCGAGGCCGCCGAACTGCGCCGCTGGCTGCGCGGAGTGGAGGGCAGCCGCCGCTCGCGCAGCCGTGGCCTGAAGGCGCGGGTCGAAGACCTGATCGGCGAGCATGAAGAAGGCGCGCAGGCGTTGGAGTCCATGATGCAGGCAGCCGTTGCGCTGCCCGGCGAGGGCTGGTCGGCGCGCATTGCCGAAGGCCGCCCGGCGGGCCCGGCGGAGGCCTTCCTGTCGGCGGCGCGCGCGCAGGTCTATGCCCGCGCCGGCGACCCGGACAGCCCCTTCGATATCGAATGCGAAATCAACGACCCCGTGCCCGGTCTGATCGAGGCCGCGGCCGCCCTCGACGGGGCGCTGGACCGGCTGGCATATCCCCTGAAACAGCTCCGGCGCGCCATGAAGGAACGCCTCGACGACGAGGCCGCAGAACTGGATACCGGCACGCGCAACCGGCTGGAGGCTGTGGCCCGCTCGATCGAACATCGCGCCGGCGATACGCTGGCGGCCTGGCGCTCGATGCTGGCCTCGCTGGGCAAGGAGCCGGCGGCGGATTTCACCGACTGGTTCCAGGTGGACCGCTACGACGGGCGCGATGTCGACGTGGGCATGCATCGCCACTGGATCGACCCGACGATTCCCTTCACCCAGGCCGTGGTGGGCCCGGCGCATGGCGTGGTGGTGACATCGGCGACGCTGACCGACGGGTCGGGCGATGTGGAGGCGGACTGGAAATACGCCGAAGCGCGCACCGGCGCACTCCATCTGCCGGCCCCCGCGATTCGCGCCGGCGTGCCTTCCCCCTTCGATTACGCCACGCAGACGAAGGTTTTCGTGGTCACCGACGTGCGCAAGGACGACCTAAACCAGGTGTCGGCGGCCTATCGCGAGCTGTTCCTGGCGGCGGGCGGCGGGGCGCTGGGCCTGTTCACCGCGATCGGGCGGCTGCGCGCGGTACACCGGCGCATGGCGGGCAAGCTGGACGAGGCCGGATTGTCGCTCTACGCCCAGCATGTGGACGGGCTCAGCCTGCCGACGCTGATCGATATTTTCCGTGCCGAGACCGACGCCTGCCTGCTGGGCACGGATGCGGTGCGCGACGGGGTGGACGTGCCGGGGCCGGCACTGCGGCTGATCGTGTTCGACCGGGTGCCCTGGCCGCGCCCGACCATCCTGCACCGCGCCCGGCGCGAGCGTTTCGGCAAGCGCTCCTTCGACGATTCGATCACGCGGCTGCGCCTGAAACAGGCCTTCGGCCGCCTGGTGCGCCGGGCCGACGATCACGGCGTCTTCGTCCTGCTGGACCCGATGATGCCGTCGCGCCTGGCCGGCGCCTTCCCCGAGGGGGCGGAATTGCGCCGGGTGGGCCTGGCCGAGGCGGTGGCCGAGACGAAGGCGTTCCTGGGCGGGTGAGGCTCGCTAAAATGCGCCGACAACGAACCCCAACAATGGAGAGGCATGATGGTGAAAGTCTGGTACGAGAACCCCGAGGGCGCGGCGCCGGCGCAGGGGCTTTATTCCCATGTGGGCTGCGTCGAGGGCGGACGGACCGTCTATCTCGCCGGGCAGTTGTCGGTGGGGGCGGACGGCGGGGTTGTCGGCGTCGGCGATTTCGACGCGCAGTTCGCCTGCGTCTTCGGCAATATGCGCGACGTGCTGGCCGGGCTGGGGCTGGACTTCCGATCCGTCATCAAATTTACCACCTACATGGTGCATTCGCAGAACATCCCCGATTTCATGCGTCTGCGCGCCGCCCATTTCCCGGAATGGTTCGGCGGCGACGTTTTCCCGCCCAACACGCTGCTGATCGTCGACCGCCTGGTAAAGGAGGAGTTTCTGTTCGAGGTTGAGGCGGTCGTGGGGGCGGAGTGAGGAGCCTTATCTCTAGAGCCCCGCGCATTTCTGTTTCTTGATTATTAAACATGAAACGTTTATGTTAAGATCGCCTGCAACAAGAGGCGAGAGATGACATGAGCAATGCCGTCACCAAGACGATCGATGACCTGAAAGACCGTGGCGGTTTGAAGGGCGTCGACGTCGCGAATATCGCAAGGGTCTCCAAGGCGACCGTCACTCGATGGCTTGCGGGAACACACTCGCCGCGGCCGAGTACGCAGCTTGTCCTTTCGGATTTGCGTTACGTGGTGGACAAACTGGGGGAATTCTATACGCCCGATGAAATAAGAGTGTGGCTGAATGCCCGGAACGACCTGCTCGACGGCCGGCGGGCGCTCGACCTGATCCACGAGGGGCAGACCGAAATCGTTCTCGAGGCCGTCGAGCGCTTGGGCGATATGTCCTATCTGTAACGGTTTTCGCGTGTCCGAAAATCATATCCACGACCCAGACCTGCTCGACGCCCTGGAAGCGATCGAACCTCAGCCATTCAATGAGACTGTCTGGCGGGTGACCTGGGCGAGTCGGGATCCACTGATGGGCGGGACCGGCGGTGGACGCTGGCACCCGCCGAACGATTTCGAGGCGCTTTACACCAGCACGGAAGAACAAGGGGCAATGGCGGAGATTTATCACCATTTGTCGAGGGCTCCTGTCTTTTCTTCATCGCATGTCAGGATTCACCAATTGAACATTCGGGCGGAGCGAATCCTGATCTTCAACGAAGTCAGCGACATGGCATCTCTCGGGATCGACGAAGAAGCTTTCCGCAAGGGCGGCTATGAACGCAGCCGGGAAATCGGCGCCGCCGCACGTTTCCTGGACATGGAAGGCCTGGTCGTTCCCAGCGTCAGGTGGCCCTGTACCAATCTGGTCTTGTTTTTGGACCGGCTATCAGACCGCGACTCTCTCAAAATCATGGAAACGCGGGATATCAACTGGCCCGCATGGC
>DAOVHN010000397.1 GCA_030671915.1 Pseudomonadota bacterium | reverse complement strand
CGAAATCGCTGACCGGGGACGGGCTGTATTCGAGGGAACGGGGCCGGGTTTCCTGCCAGACGGCGCCGCCCCAGCGGAAAATCAGGGCCAGTTACGAAAAACGAGATGCGCCGGGCGGCGGGAACCGTGTCGCGAAATACACGGCGGCGAGCGTGACGGCGACCGGCCAGATCTGAACGCCGAGGGATGTGTCGGCAACGACACCATTCAGCGCCAGGAAGGTCAACCCGGCGCAGGCGATGACGGCGGCGACGGCGATCCGCCAGGTCGAGGCGGCATGGGGATTCACTCCCCTGGCGGCTTCCTCGAACCGGGCAAAGACCAGCAGGACGGGCGCAACGGCGAGAACGAGGACGAGCAGCCAGGGCAGGCGCATCCACCACCACGCCTCGCCGCCGGGCGCGGCCCGAAGCCCCGTGCCGCCCAACAGCCATGCAACCCCGATGCACAGTATCAATACCGTTACATGCCAGAGAAAGAGCGTCATGATGATACGGTTCAGGACAATCACGCCGGCCCAGACATTCCGACGTTCAAGCCACTTACGCGCGGGCCTTGCAGCCAGCAGCAGAACGCCGACCTGGAGGAGGCCGAGCGCCAACAGCGCAATGTTCGGCGGGCGGCTGTTCGACATGACGGCGCCCGGCACGGTGACCATGCTGATCGGATAGGACAGGAAGAGGATTACGAAAGCGAGCCCGAAAAGGCCGGTCAGGGCCAGTACGATCGCCCGCGAGGGCTTCTCGAGATCGCCCTCTCTCCAGGCATATCCGAGCTGATGCATCGCCATCCAGATGAACCCGTAATTCAGCCATCGTATATCCGCGAGCCCGAACAGAACGGCGATCGCATCCGTCAGGCAGGCGCAAGCGACAAGAGCCCAGAACGAAACCATCCCGTTCCGTCGCCAGGTTCGATAGCTGATCGGCACCGCAAGGGTAACCATCACATAGACGGCGAGGAACCAGACCGGAATCAGGGCAAGCCTGGAGGCGTGGCCGGCCAGCCCGACATCAATTTCCGCGCGCCGGGCGAGAAATGCCGCCAGCGACCAGAACAGAATGAGGGGTACGATCGGCGCCAGCAGCCGCCTGAGTCTTTTCCCCAACCAGAGGGATGTCCCAAGACCGTCCCGGTGGGCGGACGACCAGGACGCGGCGTTCGCGTAGCCGCCGACAAAAAAGAACACCGGCATGACCTGAAACAACCAGGTCAAAAGCTGGGTCCAGGGCGCGAAGGCCAGCATATAGTCGAACCGAAGGGCGCCGTCTTCAACGACTGGCGCCGGCGTCATCCAGTGGCCCACAACCACCGCACAGATCGATGCCGCCCGCAAAAAATCGACGTAGCGATTTCGCGTGCGCGGAGTCTTATCGGCAAGCGCCTTGGCGGTTTTCCAGAGTTTCATCTTCGCTATGCAACCCTCTGTGATAGCGGGATGCATTGATATATCGCAGAACGGCGCGGCGGCACCTGCCTGGCTCCGGGAAAATCAGGGCTTGGCCTGGTTTAGAAAATACGCCTCCAGGGCGCCCTTGTTCTTGACCTCGATCGACCCGCGATGCTCGCATTCGAACTGGTCCTTGACGTGGTAATATGTGCTTTCGGACAGCGCGATCCGGCCCGCCTCGCCGTGCGATTCCATCCGCGCCGCGACGTTTACGGCATCGCCCCATATATCGTAGGTGAACTTCTTTTTCCCCACGACACCGGCCATGACCGGGCCGGTGTGAAGTCCGATGCGCAACTCCCAGGGCTGCAGGCGCATTTTCTCGCGCTGGCTGTTCACCCGGCCCATGAATTCCTGAATCTCGAGGGCGGCGCGGCAAGCATCGGCGGGATGGGTTCGATTTGCCTCGGGCAGCCCGCCGGCGCACATGTAGGCGTCGCCGATGGTCTTGAGCTTCTCCAGGTTATGGCGCTCGATGATTTCATCGAAGGCGGAAAAATACTGGTTGAGGTCGTTCACCAGGGTGCGTGGCTCGGCCGCCTCGGCAAGGCGTGTAAAGCCCTTGAAGTCGGTGAACATGATGGTCGCCGAGTCGTAGTGCCTGGGTTCGACCACGCTTCCCGTCTTCAACTCGTCCGCGATCTTCGCGGGTAGGATATTGAGCAACAGGTCGTCCGACCGCCGCTTTTCGGCTTCCAGCGCCTGGCGGGCGCCGCTCAGCTCGATGAGTTTTCGCCGCAGCTCGAGATGGGCCATGGTCTGGCGCGACAGGCGGCGCAGGGATTCCGACTGCTCGAAGGACAATTCCCGCGGTTCGAAATCGAACACGCAAACCGTGCCGAGCGCATAGCCCTCTGGATTGATCAACGGCATGCCGCAATAGAACCGGAAATGGGGCTCGTTTGTAACCGACGCCTGATCGGCGAAGCGATCGTCGCGCGAGAGATCCGGCACGGTCAGAAGATCGCTTTGGCAGATTGCGGTCGAACAGGCCGTGCCGCGCGGCAGATAGGCCAGGTTCGGCGGCAGCCCGTATTTCGCCTTCAGCCATTCGCGCGTGTCGGCGATGATGTTGATCAGGCCGACGGGGCACTGGCAGATCTGCGCCGCCAATTCGGCGATATCGTCGTACGACATCTCGGGCGGCGTATCGGTAACGGCATAGGAACCGACCGCCGCGAGGCGTTCGG
This sequence comes from Pseudomonadota bacterium, assembly GCA_030671915.1. Classification (GTDB taxonomy): domain Bacteria; phylum Pseudomonadota; class Alphaproteobacteria; order UBA8366; family JADFVY01; genus JADFVY01. The sequence continues at coordinate 851 of DAOVHN010000397.1, read as the reverse complement.
CCTCGTTGTCTGGGATAGGATAGGTCATGGCGCTTCCATTGTTCCGCAGTCGCGTATGAAGGTAAACCCTCTTTGTTTCATTGCTGGCATCACGGCGTCGTGAACGGCCCGCGTCTTGCACCCGGGGCAGGCCGCTGCTACATCGTGCCGAAACGCAACATTAGGACGCACTAATGAACCAAATTCATCTCTTTTCCACCCGCTCAGGGTATCTCCGCCTATTGCTTTCGGTCGGCTTCATCATCGCGGCGGCGCTGTTCGTTTCGTGGACGGCGACAGCGGACGACGGCGCCATTACGGCCGGGATGACGGCGCATCTGGGGACCGCGGATGTGGGCAACGGCGAGAAGCTGTTCAAGCGCCGCTGCCGCGCCTGTCACACCAACACCAAGGACGGGCCCAACAAGACCGGGCCGAACCTGTGGAATATCGTGGGGAAGGAACAGGGCGCCAAGGAAGGTTACCGCTATTCGAACGGCCTCAAGGGCCTGGGCGGGCATTGGGGCTTCGAGGAACTGGACAGGTTTATTACTCGGCCCATGGATTACATCGCTGATACCCGCATGGCCTTTCCGGGACTGCGCAAGGCAAGCGAGCGCGCCGACCTGATCGCCTATCTCAGGAGCCTCAGCGACGCCCCCGTACCGTTCTCGCTAAACTAGAGCCTTATCCGGATCGTTTGTGCGTGCCATAGCCTTCGGACGGCGGGCCGGGACCTCGCGCCGCCACTGGACGGCGCAAACTCTCCCGAGGCCGGCCAGCGCCACGGGCTTCGGATATGAAATCCAAAGCCTGATCCCGTAGCCATCCTTCGACAGGCTCTGGATGAGGCCGCTGGCCGGCGTCGAGTG
>DAOVHN010000734.1 GCA_030671915.1 Pseudomonadota bacterium | reverse complement strand
GGGAGCCCCCGGAACTGTCCGCGCCAGGCAGCATCTTCGTGGTGGTCTGGGTTGCGGAGTCCATCGACCTGCCGCCGCCGGGCGCGGCGGACACCGAAAGTTTCTACATCGCCCGCCCCGGTTTCATCGCCGTCAGCTACACCCTGGAACGCCTGCGCGGCCAATGGCGCGTGGTCAACCGCGTGGAGCGGCCATAGGCATCTTTGCCATAATTCCGGGGCTTTTCCGTGCTAAAATGCACGACATGGTTGGAAAGACATTCGTCCTCGGGATTTTCACGGCCGCGCTCGCCGCCACCCCCGTCCTCGCGCAGGAAGCCGAGGAACCCGGCCGCGCCAAGGAAACCTGCGCCGAAGTCAGCCTCGACGGGGATTTGGAGTTCAACATCCCCTGTCCGCCCGGCATCAGGCCGTTGCTGGAACATCTCCCCCGCCCCGCCGACCCGGCCCCGCGCCGCGACATCGTCATCGACCCCGAATGGCCCCACGACCAGGCCATGGTCGCCGAACACGACTGGCCGCACGACTGGGCCATGATCGCGCCGCACGCCGGCGAGGGCGAAGAGGCGGCGCCGTTGTTTGACGAACTGCTAGGCGCCATCGAACGCGATGTCCGGGAAAGCAAAGTCAGACAGTTGCTGGACGACTGGTCGCCCGGAATATCAAAGTAAACGGCCTTAACCTTCCCACCCGCCGTTCGCCATCAGCGCCTTGAGGCGGGCTTCGTCGTATTCCTCGCCCAACTGCCGGGCCATGGTCTCGGCCTCGCCTTGCAAATCGTCCGACACCTCGACCGGGGTGGCCTTGCGCCAGTCGGCGAGGTAGTCGTCGGCGTCGCGGGCGCCGCCTTTCATGGCGGCGATGTCGATGGCTTTGGCGAAACGCTGATCCAGCTCGATTTTTACCTGGTTGCGCCGCCCCGCCTTGGCGATCACCTGCGCCGGAATGTCCCGCCAATAGACGACGATCAGATCAGCCATTTGCATTCTACTCCCGCAATCCTGAAAGAAGGTTCAACACAGAGACACAGCGAAGGCGTTTGAGAGCTGTCAGCCACCAGCCATCAGCCATCAGAAAAAAGCTGAGGGCTGATAGCTGACGGCTTTTCAACTAGTGTTTCCGTGGTCCCTATTCCTGCTCACCCGCCGCACGCTCCATGAAATCGGTCAGTTCGCCGTATCCCGTCATACGGAACTCATAGTCCAGACCTAGTTTCGCCGCCGCCGCCTTTGCTTTTTCGGCCAGTTCCGCGTCCTCGGTCTGCGCCAGATAAACCAGCCGGCGGTAATTGCCGAAATAGGCTTCCATCAGCTCGGGGAAACGGTCCAGTCCCATGCCCTTGATGATCAGCGTATCGAAATGGCGCGCCAGATAGTCGGTAAGGTAGAAGCTGCCCAGTTCTTCCTCGTGCAGCGCGTCGAAGGCGTCCGCGCCGGCATAGAAAGAATAGCAATGCGGGCCGCCGATGCGCTCCACGCCTTCTTCCGCCAGGACCTTGTCCAGCAGTCCGCCGGTGCCGCAGTCGGCGTAGGCGACGAAGATGCGCTCGAAACGGCCGCGTGCCCCGGCGATCTTGTCGCGCACGGCATCGGGGATTTTTTCGGGCCGGTTATGCAGCTTGGCCGGCAGGCATTCCAG
>DAOVHN010000195.1 GCA_030671915.1 Pseudomonadota bacterium | reverse complement strand
CCTCCACGCTTGAAGGCATCGCCGGATTTACGGTTTCCGCGCCCGACAGCATGACGACCCTGGGCGCCGCCATCCCCAGTTTTTGCGCCAGTTCCACCGAATTCACCACAATATCCAGTTTTTCCGCCACGCCCGGATGGACGTTGACGGCGGCATCCGTGATGTAGATGACGCGGTCGCGCCCGGGCAGGGTCATATGGAAGATGTGGCTGACCCGCCGGTCCGTCCGCAGGCCGGCACTGCGCGTCAGGATGGCGCGCATCAGCGTATCGGTATGGATATGGCCCTTCATCAGCGCCGCGACCTCACCGCCGCGCGCCAGCGCCGCCGCAGTTTCGGCCGCATGCGCCTCGCTATCCGCCGAAACCAGGCGAATAGCGGAGATATCCCACCCCGTCTCGCGCGCTATTGCCGCGATCTCACCGGCATCCCCGACCAGCACGGGCTCGATAAACCCGCCTTCGGTCGCACGTCTTGCGCTGTCCATAACCAACGGATGGCCGGCCCCGGCCACGGCCATGGGCAGGGGCGACAGCCCTGCTGCAAGCTTGGTCAAGTAACCGGGAAATTCGAAAGGAATTTTGCTCAGCATCGAAACGTCCCTGCCTTTCCGCTTTATCCGAACACCGCCCGAGCCAGCCCGGCCAGGGCCAGCAGCACCAGCAACACCAGGGTGAAACGCCGGTACGAATCGGGGTGCGAACTCGCAAACTTCCTGCCGCCCAGCGCCACGCCCACGAACAATGGCGGCAGGAATAACACAACACGCCAGACGCTTTCGGCGGTAAGCAGCCCGAAAGCCCCGGTGACAGCCGCGCCATAGAGCCCCATTAACATCAGATAGAGCGTCAACACGGCGCGCGTCGTGGCCGCTGGGATCGACCCGGCCAGCAAATATACGACCACGGGCAGGCCACCGATCGCCGCGGCGCCGAACATTCCGCCGGACACCGCGCCCGTTGCGGCATGGGCCGCCATGCCTGGCGCGCGGCGGAAAACGATGCCGCGCCACACCATCAGGCTGGCGCCAAGCACCAGTAGCGAAATCACGCCGCGCATCGCCGCATCCGGCAGGCTGGCGAGCAGCCAGGCGCCCGCGGGAACGGCGGGAACGGCACCGGCCATAAGCCCGCCCATGATCTTCCAGTCCAGGTCATGGCGTACCGCGGGCAGCATGCGCAGGCTGGCCACCGCTTCCAGCAACAGCGTCATCGGCACGATCTCGGCCGGCGGCAGCACCAGCGAGATGCTGCTGACCACCAGCGCCGACAGGCCGAAGCCGCTGAAACCGCGAATCACCGCCGCCACGAACACCACCGCCACGCAGAACAACAGCGACAGCATATCCAGTCCGGTAACCGCGCCAAGCCATGCCATCCGTCGTCAGCCGTGTATGGTTACGGTCCCCGCGACGGGATCGACCGTGACCTTGTCGCCGGTCTTGATCGCCGCAGTGACATCGGTCTCGAACCGGTCCATGAAAGGCAGGTCGGCCATCGCCGCGCCCTGCGCCATGATCGGGTTTGCGGCGTTCAACAGCAGCGCCGCCGGCGCCATGCCGCGCGATTTCATCTCGTACAGCATCCAGGCCGTCGCGACGCCGCCCTTGGCGGTGTTCAGCACCAGGACCCTGCCGACATAGGATTCGCCGCACAGCTTGTGAGCAGGGCGGGAAAACACGCCTTCGACCCGGTCCAGGTCGTAGCGGGCGCTGAAATCGTCGCTGGCCACCAGCGCCGTTCCGGTAACCGGCGAACCAATTCCCACATGGGCCCTGACGATGCGGTCGCTCATTTGCTCATCCTACCGGCGACAGCCGCGTCAATACAGGCCTCCATCGGCGCCAGCACGGGTTCGTAGCCGTATCCCGCAATGATATTGACCAGTTTGGCGGAATTGGAAAGCAGCCGCTTCCAGCCGTTGGCCTCGCCGATTTCGCGCGCATACATCTGATAGAAGCAAACCCCCTTCAGCACGATGCCGCCGGCTTCCTCGATCGTGGCGGTCAGGCCGAGGCGATCGCAGGCGGACTTAATCTCGGGCGAGGTCGCTGCGATCAGCGTGGTCTTGTCGCTGATCTTGCGGCCCTTCAACAGGCCGGCCAGCGACTGCATTTCGACCAGCGACTGCTGGGGTGCTGCGAACACGACCACGTCCACCCCGTCCTCATGCAGGCCGAAGCCATCGTAGAAGGCGTCGATGTCGGCGCGGCCGATGGCCTTTGGGTCGGGCATGGGGCCGTCGAACACATCGCCCAGATCATGTGCCTCCGGCGTCACGCCGATCATGTGGAACAGCGGTACCGAGCCGAAGCTGGCCAGCGCCGCGCCAAAATGTTTCAGCTCGTCCGAGGTCGGCGAGCCCTCGATGCCCTCCAGCACCGGCACCGTCCAGTAGGAACCCGTGGCGCGGCCCACGACGCCACCCAACGCGCCCCAGTCGCTGAGCGTTTGCGGCCGATCCTTGACGAAGAAGCGGTGCGTGCCCTTGCGGCCTTGGTCCAGATGGGCGCCGTAACGGGGCGTGCGGCCGGTCAGCGCGGCGGCCAGCGCCGACGGCCCACCCTCGAAATTGCTGCGCGCGCCGCAAACGGAGTTCGCGTAAATCGTCGAGCCGGTATCCCCGAAGGCGACATGCTCGCCGAAGGCCGGCGGAAATATGGTCTGGTAGTTGATGCAAGTGTCGGTCATCAGGAAATTCATCGCCGTGAAGGCGTCGATGGCGCGCTGTTCCAGCACCGCCCAGGACTCCTGCTGGCCGAGCCGCTTGTAGGCGTCGAAATCAACGCCGCGCGGGTCGGTGACCGTGGGCACGCGGACCCGGCGCTCTTCCTCGGGATAGGATGCAAGTTCCTCCAGCCAGGCCACGCCCGCCTCGCCCAGCGATTCGGTATCGGCCATCAGGTGGACCTGGGCGATCTCGACGAAATCCTCGGCGTCGAAAAACCGGCCGACCTTGATCTGCTGTTCCAGCGCCCGCTTGCGCGGTTCGCCGAACTCACCGGCCAGCATGGCCTGTTCGTGATCCGTCAGTTGCATCCAGTCCCCCGATCATTCTATGCCATTCACGAATACTATAACGGCCCCGACGAACCAATTCTTTCCGAACCGGTCGCCGGGGCCGACAATCGCCGGGGTTTGTCAATGGTGTGAGGCGGACCCGTGGGTCCGCCTGAAAATGCCCGAGGAAAGGGTTCGTATTACGCGGGCTGCTGAGGCCGCATGTCGGCGGGGTCGATGCCGGCGACAGCGGTTGGCTTCTTCATGGCGTCGCGGCGGAACGGCTCGCCCAGTTCCTGGTTCAGCAGCGCCTCGATGAAGACCGTCTCCTTGTTCTTCATCTGCGCGTCGATTGCCTTCTTCAACTCTTCGGTCAGCTGCTCCATTGTCGCCACCTGCACGCCCTTGGCGCCGCAGGCCTGGGCGATCCTGGCGTACTCGACCTCGAGGTCGAGCTCGGTGCCAACGAAGTTGTCGTCATACCAGAGCGTCGTGTTGCGTTTTTCCGCGCCCCACTGGTAGTTGCGGAAGATCACCATGGTGATTGCCGGCCACTCGTCGCGGCCGCAAGCGGTCATCTCGTTCATGGAGATGCCGAAAGCTCCGTCTCCGGAAAACCCGATGCACGGAATGTCCGGGCTCGCAATCTTGGCGCCCAGGATCGACGGGAAGCCATAGCCGCAGGGCCCGAACAGACCCGGCGACAGGTAACGGCGGCCGTTCTCGAACGTCGGATAGGCATTGCCGATGGCGCAATTGTTGCCGATGTCGGACGACATGATGAAGTCCTTCGGCAGCGCCGCCTGAATCGCGCGCCACGCCTTGCGCGGCGACATCTTCTCCGGCTCGCGCTTGCGCGCACGCTCGTTCCAGGTGGTGCCGGGGTCGTCATCCTCGTGATCCATCGACGACAGCTGCTGTTGCCAGGTGGAGCGCGTTTGATGGATCAGCGCCTCGCGCTCTTCGCGGCCGGCGTTGCCCGCATCGGCGGAGAGTTCCTCCAGCAGGCGCCCGGCGACCATCCTGGCGTCGCCCTGGATGGCGACGGCCACTTTCTTGGTGAGCCCGATGCGGTCGGCATTGAAGTCCACCTGGATGACCTTTGCGTCCTTCGGCCAATAGTCGATGTCGTAGCCGGGCAAGGTTGAGAACGGGTTGAGGCGGGTGCCCAGCGCGAGGACCACATCGGCCTTGGCGATCAGTTCCATCGCCGCCTTCGACCCGTTATAGCCGAGCGGGCCGACCGAAAGCGGGTGCGAGCCCGGGAACGCGTCGTTGTGCTGATAGCCGCAGCAGACCGGCGCGCTGAGTTTCTCGGCGAGTTTCGCGGACGCCGGAATGCCGCCCGAAAGCACCACGCCGGCGCCATTCAGGATCACCGGGAACTCGGCTTCGGACAGAAGCTTCGCCGCCGCGGCGATCGCCTGTTCGCCGCCCGCCGGACGTTCGAGCTTGACGGTTTCGGGGATCTCGATATCGACGACCTGCGTCCAGAAATCGCGCGGCACGTTGATCTGCGCCGGTGCACTCCCGCGCCATGCCTGCTCGATCACCCGGTTCAGGACTTCGGCGATGCGGGACGGGTCGCGCACCTCTTCCTGATAGCACACCATGTCCTCGAACAACGCCATCTGCGGGATCTCCTGGAAACCGCCCTGGCCGATCGTCTTGTTGGCCGCCTGCGGCGTCACCAGGAGCAGGGGCGTGTGGTTCCAGTAGGCCGTCTTGACCGGGGTGACGAAGTTGGTGATGCCCGGGCCGTTCTGCGCGATCATCATGCTCATCTTGCCGCTGGCCCGGGTGAAGCCGTCCGCCATCATCCCGGCGTTGCATTCGTGCGCGCAGTCCCAGAACGTGATCCCGGCCTTCGGAAACAGGTCGGACACCGGCATCATCGCCGAGCCGATGATTCCGAACACTTGTTCGATCCCGTGCCTCTGCAGCACTTTGATGAATGCTTCTTCCGTGGTCATTTTGGTCATGTCGAACTCCTCCGAATACGGCGCCGTTTGGCGAATTCCTTATATGGAAACAGCGGGCGTTGCGGTTCCGCCACCCTGGCCATTCCCTCCCTGTCGCGCGGATAGTCCGCAGCGCATGGGGGACGTTTTAGGCCCGGCGAGGCGATCGTTCATAGTGCCAGTTAGGTCCAATCACCCATGCCAGCGGCCCTACCCTCTTCCAGCCTTGCCGCTATGTATTAACTCGGCCAACAGCCGGATGCCCGGTTCGATCCGTTCTTCCGGGATCGCCGAGAAACCGAGTCTGAAGAAGTTGCGCGGCTGGGGCTCGCTTGCGAAATGCACATGGCCGGGTTCGATCACGATGCCCTCGTCCAGCGCCCGTTCCGCCAGCAGTTTCGAGTCCAGCCCCTCGGGCCCGCGCACCCATACGCTGGTGCCACCGAAATTCGGCGCGCGTGCCGATTCCGGCAGATGCCGCGCCAGCGCATCGTCCATCGCCTGCCAGCGGGTGCGGTAAACCCTGTGCAGCCTGCGCACCAGCACATCGTGATGGCCCAGCGACAGGAACAGCGCCGTGGTGCGCTGGTTGTTGTTCGGGGCGTGGCGCATCATCAGTCGGCGTAGCGCCCGCGCCT
>DAOVHN010000116.1 GCA_030671915.1 Pseudomonadota bacterium | reverse complement strand
GACGAGGAAAAGACGGCGGAAGCGATCGACGATGCGGGCTGGATGCATACCGGCGATCTGGCCAACATCGACGAAGAGGGCTACTGCAACATCGTCGGGCGCATCAAGGACATGCTGATCCGTGGCGGCGAAAACATATATCCGCGCGAAATCGAGGAATTCCTCTATCGCCACCCCGATATCGAGGATGTCCAGATCTTCGGCGTGCCCGACAGGAAATATGGCGAGGAAATCTGCGCCTGGGTGAAGTTGCGCGAGGGCGCCAGCGCCAGCCCCGAAGATATCCGAGCCTTCTGCGAGGGCCAGATCGCCCATTACAAGATCCCCCGCTACGTCAAATTCGTGGACGGCTTTCCGATGACCGTGACCGGCAAGATCCAGAAATACAAGATGCGGGAGGCCATGGCCGAGGAACTGGGCGTGGCGGAAGAAACCACGGCGTGAGCGGTGGGTGCGCTTGCGATATCGTGGCTCCCCTCCAACCGATCCTTCGACAGGCTCAGGGTGGAGACCTTTGTACGGATATGCCTCGAGCCTCGGAATGACCCCGCTTAGCCGCAGCATTCGGCCGTCATTGCGAACCATAGGCGAAGCAATCCAGCCTCGCCGCCCGTCTGGATTGCCGCGGCGCTTCGCGCCTCGCAGTGACGACCTTGCGCTTCGCGCAAAGGTCTCCATCCTGAGCCTGTCGAAGGATGCGGCCACTCGACCGCCGGTCCGTGAGCGAATTCGTGCCTGAATTCCTCCAGCCTCTGGCCCGTTGGTGGTGGGCGCTCGCCATAGTCCTTTGCCCGGCGCTCTATCTGTCGGGGCCCTTCGCCGAGCGCTTCGCGGTAGGCGCGGCCGCCCTTCTGGCCGTCGCGGGCGTATTCCGCGCCGAATACCGCCCCGTCATGGCGCGCATCGCCCTCGTCCTGCTGCTGGCCGCAACGGCGTCACTGGCAGTCCATCTGCTGCTGGACGATTTCGCCTTGCGCCATGTCTGGCTCTACAGCGCGGCGAGCCTGCCCTGGTATCTGAAGCTCGCCAATCTGTGGGGCGGGGATGAGAGCACGCTTCTGTTCCTCGCCACGCTGTCGGCCCTGTTCGCGCCGTCGCTTTGCAGGCGCGCCGAATGGGCCGCGCCGGGCGCCCTCGTCTTGCTGGCCCTGTTCGCCCTGGGCGCCAGCGTCTGGAGCCCCTTCGTCTCCACCCCGGCGCAAGACGCCGCCCGGCTGACCAGCCAGGGCATGAACGCCCATCTGATGAGCCTCTGGATGGCCTTCCATCCGCCCCAGCTATTCCTCGCCTATATCCTGCTGCTCGCCCCGTCAGGCGCGGCGCTGCAGGCGCTGGCGGGACGCGGTGGCGATTGGTACCGGCTTGCGCCCTTGTATATGCGCGCGGGATGGCTGGTGCTTTCCGGCGGGCTGGCGGTCGGCATGTGGTGGGCCTACGAGGACATAACTTTCGGCCAGATCTGGCATTGGGACCCGGTGCAGACCAGCGTGTTCGTCGTCTGGGCGCTGGCGACCGCGCAACTGCATTGCCTGCGCAAGTATCGAATGCGGGCGACCTTCGCCATCCTCTCCCCCCTCCTCGCCCTGTTGACCGGAATCGCCGCCCTTATGTCCATGGCGGTAACGCGGAACGTCGTGCTGGCGTCCTCCCACCGTTATGTGGGCGAAACGTCGTTGCCTCTGTATGCCACGGCGGCGGGTATTCTTGTGGCCCTGACCCTCGCCGCACTGGCCCAGGGATGGCGGGCCGGGACGCGCCGCAAGGGCGCCAGCGACGAATCCGTCACGCTTATCCGCATCGCCGTGATCGCCTTCTGCGCCGCCGCGGCCATTGCCTTCGGGCATCTCGCCGAGGCATTTGCAAGCGCCTGGATGGGCCTGCCGCGGCCCGAGGCGTTGAAGCCTTTCTTCGAGACCCTGACGCGCTGGTCCAACCCGACGGAACTGGCCGAGCTGCGCCGCGCCTTCGACCAGTGGGATGTCTACGGTTTCGGCGTCAACCGCTGGCTGGCGCCGCTGGCGATCCTGTTCGGGCTGGTCGGCGGGCATTACTTCATGCCGCTGCACCGGCGCTGGCGCCGGGCGGCCACCTTTTGCGCGCTCGCCGCCGTAATAGGCACGGCCCTGGTCTGGCAACCCTTCGAGAGCCATTTCCGGGGTATCGGCATGACTTCGGGCAAAACAGTGGCGATCTTCGGGTGGCTGGCCGCCGCCTTCGCCGCCGGAACCTACCTGTTGATCGCCGCCAGCCTTTGGCTGGCCGAAGCCATGCGCCACCATTGGGGCCGGCCGCTAGTTCGGCGCTATTACCTGCCGATCGGGATTATTCATGTCGGCATCGTGGTGGCGATCGCCTCGGGCACGGTCGGCACGGTTTTCGACTCATACGCACAGAAGACGATCAAGTTTCCCGAGGATTTCGGCCAATCGCTGGCCCTGCCGGACGGTTACAGCGTTACGCTGTCGCTGCGTGACTACGGCGCCATCGACGATGGCGGCCGGGGTTCCGGATTCTACGCCGTCGCCGACGCGTCCTGGTCTCTGACGCAGGGCGATAGTATCCTGGAGCAACAATCCGGCCACACCCTGTTCCGCGACACGCGGCCGCCGCCCCAAGGCGAGCGCGGGGCGGTGCGCCTGATGTGCGAGATTCTGGATTACCGGTATGCGCGTTATGCCGACAAGTCGGGGCGCATCATGCATCCCTTCATCCATCGAGGTTTATGGCGCGACGTGCAGGTCTGGTTCCCCTCGCCCGAATTCAAGGCGGGCGAAAACGGCGAGCCGGAACCCCAACCCGGCCGCCTGCCGCTCATCCTCAAAACCTACCCCATGATGACCTGGCTGTGGATCGGCTTGGCGATGGCCCTGGCAGGCGCCGGCATTACGCTTGGTTATACGCTGGCGGACCGGCGCGGCCGGAGGAATTAGATTTCTTCAAGTTTGCTCTCGGCAGAGAGGCTACTCCCTGTCGAAGGATGCGCCACTCGGCCACCCTCCAGGGAGCGGACCGGAAGCTAAAGACCGCTCAGCCGCTCCAGCGCCACGCGGAGCTGCGCGATCCGGGCTTCCAGGTCGGCCAAGCGTTCCTTGTTCTCGTCCACGACCGCCTGCGGGGCCTTGGCGAGGAAACCTTCGTTCGAAAGCTTCTTGCGAATCTTCTCGGCCTCGGCCTCGAGTTTCACGATCTCTTTTTCCAGCCGCGCCTTCTCCTGGGCGATGTCGATGACGTCGCCGACCGGCAACGCCACGGTCGCTTCCCGGTGGACGATCTGGATCGATCCGGACGGCGGCGAGGCGCCGGCATCGACTGCCTCCATCCGCTCCAGGCGCGCAAGCCAGGAAATCAGTTCGCCGTAAGCCTCCAGCCGCTCGCGATTGCCTTGTTCCGCGCCGATCAGCACCATCGGGATCTTGGCCCCAGGCGGCACGTTCATTTCCGAGCGCGCCGAGCGAATGCCGGAAATCAGGCCGATCACCCAGCCGATCTCGTCGGCCGCGTCCTTGTCTTCCAGCCCCTCGAATTGTGGCCATTCGGCGTTGATAAGCCTTGTGTCCCCCGCGCCGAACTGCTCCCACAGCTCTTCGGTAATGAAGGGCATGAAGGGATGCAGCAGCCGCAGGATCCGGTTCATCACCCAGGCCGCCGTGGCGCGGGTCTCGGCCTTCACCGCCTCGTCCTCGCCGTTGAACAGCGGTTTGGCAAGTTCCACGTACCAGTCACAGAAGGTATTGCGGGTGAAGGCGTAGGCCGCGTTCGCCGCCTCGTCAAAGCGATAGACACCGAGCGCCCGGTCGATCTCATGCCCGCAAGCCGCCACCTCGCCGATAATCCATCGGTTCAGCCGGTTCTTCGCCGATTTCGGATCGAAACCCTCGACCGGCAGGCATTCGTTCATTTCGCAGAAGCGCGCGGCGTTCCACAGCTTGGTGCCGAAATTGCGGTAGCCCTCGACGCGCGATTCGTCCATGCGCACGTCGCGGCCCGGCATGGTCATCGCCGCCAGCGTGAAACGCAGCGCGTCGGCGCCGTATTTCTCCACCAGTTCCAGCGGATCGATGACGTTGCCCTTGGACTTCGACATCTTCGCGCCCTTGGCGTCGCGCACCAGGGCATGGATATAAACGGTGTGGAACGGCTCCTCGCCCATGAAATGGATGCCCATCATCATCATCCGGGCGACCCAGAAGAAAATGATGTCGAAGCCGGTAATTAGCACGGACGTGGGGTAGTAGCGTTTCAACTCTGGCGTCTCGTCCGGCCAGCCCAGCGTCGAAAACGGCCACAGCGCCGAGGAAAACCAAGTATCCAGCACGTCCGGGTCACGCGTCAGCTCCTCATCCTTGCCGTAATGGGCCTTCGCGGCGGCGCGGGCCTCCTCTTCCGTCTCCTCGACGAAGATTTCGCCGTCCGGGCCGTACCAGGCCGGGATCTGATGGCCCCACCATAACTGGCGCGAAATGCACCAGGGCTGGATGCTGCGCATCCATTCGTAATAGGTCTTGTTCCAGTTCTCAGGCACGAATTTCGTGCGCCCCTGCTCCACCGCCTCGATGGCCGGCTTTGCCAGGGTCGCGGCATCGGCGAACCACTGGTCGGTCAGCCAGGGTTCGACCGGCACGCCGCCGCGGTCGCCGTAGGGCACCGTATGCAGATGATCGTCGATCCGCGCCAGCAGCCCTTCGGCCTCCAGGTCGGCGACGACCTGCTTGCGGGCCTCGAAACGGTCCATGCCGCGATATTTTTCCGGCACGTTGTCATTAAGGCATGCCTCGGCATCGAGGATATTGATAATCTCGAGATTATGGCGGCGGCCGACCTCGAAGTCGTTGAAGTCATGCGCCGGCGTGATCTTCACCGCGCCCGATCCCTGTTCCGGATCGGCATGCTCGTCGCCCACGATCGGAATACGCCGGCCAACCAGCGGCAGGATCGCATATTTGCCGATCAGGTCCTTGTAACGCTCGTCTTCCGGATTGACCGCGACCGCGGTGTCGCCCAGCATCGTTTCGGGGCGCGTCGTGGCGACGGTTATGTATTTTCCGTCAATGCCTTCGACCGGATATTTGAAGTGCCATAGATGGCCCTTGATTTCGGTCTGCAGAACCTCGAGATCGGAGATCGCGGTATGCAGCTTGGGGTCCCAGTTGACCAGCCGCTTGTCCTTGTAGATCAGCCCCTGTTTGTGGAGCGCCACGAAGACCTTCAGGACGGCGCGGCTCAGCCCCTCGTCCATGGTGAAGCGTTCACGGCTCCAGTCGCAGGATGCGCCGAGGCGGCGCAGCTGGCCGGTAATCGTGCCGCCGGACTCTTCCTTCCATTCCCAAACCTTTTCCAGGAATTTCTCGCGCCCCAGGTCGCGCCGCTTGACGCCCTCGGCCTCCAGCTTGCGCTCGACCACCATCTGGGTCGCGATGCCGGCATGGTCGGTGCCGGGCTGCCACAGCACGTTCAACCCGCTCATGCGCTTATGGCGGATCAGGATATCCTGCAGCGTGTTATTGAGGGCATGGCCCATATGCAGGCTGCCGGTAACGTTGGGCGGCGGGATAACAATGCAATAGGGGTCCGCCCCGGCCTTGACGCCGGCGGCGAAATCGCCGTTCTTTTCCCAATTCGCGTACTGCTTGGCCTCGACCTCCGCCGGCCGCCAGTTCTTATCCAGCATCGCCGATGCCGCCCCTTGTCCGATTGACTGCAGAATCCGGCGCGCCCAGGGTAACCCCCGGACGCGACAGCGCCTTTTCTAGTCTTCAGGCTCGGCGCGGTCCACCAGTTTCTGGATTTCGCGGCGCACGACGCGCTCCACGATGCCCGGCAGGTTCTCGTCCAGCCACTCGCGCAGCATGGGGCGGATCAGTTCCTTGACCATATCGGCGATGGAGACTTCCCCGGGCCCTACCTTCAGCTTGTTGGTCTTTTCATCCATGGCGCGGGTCAATTCTCCCAAAGCTGTTGCCGTGGCGGTTGTTGTCGTTTCCGATACGATTTCCCGGATCGCTTCTTCCCCTGCCTCCGGCGCCGGCTGAACGACAGGTTCCGGACCGGCCCGCGGCGTTTCTTCCACCGGCGTTTCGGGTTCCTGCATCGTTTCCGAAGGAATCGGGATTGGTGCACCTTCGTCCAACCCGACAGCCATATCCTGTTCGGCGGGCTCGGGAGGTTCCTGAACAGGCGGCGCGGAATGCCCGGCCATTGATTCCGGCTGCTCCATGACCGGTTCCACCACCGGCGGAGCCGGGCTGTGCAGTCCCAGTACGGGTTCGCGCCGGATTTCCGGTTCACCCGCTTCACCGGCCATGCCGACCGTCGGGTCCAGCCGGAGGTCCCCGGCCTCGTCCGTGGCTACTTCGTCGGTAAGGTCGAGAATTTCCTCGTCCTCACCCACGGCTGCGGCGGGCTGCGCGTTGTCTTCGCTGATGATCCTGCGGATTGAACCGAGGATGTCTTTCATCTGCGGATCGTTCTGGCCACTATTGTCGCTCATTTTTCACTCTTTCCATCGGCGGCACAGGCCGCTCAACTGACTTCGCATGGCGAATGATTACGGACATCGCCACTACTCGTTTATGTCCGTACCCCCTAACTTTCCTTTAACATCGCTATAATAAGCGCTTTCGTCATAATATTCGACATCGAGTCTCAAGTCACGGGCAGTTAAACGGCCGATGGATGCCAGCACTTGCAAGCCCGCGACGAAGGAATCGCGTTTGGCGACCTCCAGGCTGACCTGCGCATCCAGCAGTTCCTGCTCGGCGTTCAGGACGTCGAGAAGAATTCGCGAGCCCACCCGGGCCTGTTCCCTTGTGCCTTCCAGCGCGGTCTTGTTGGCCTCCACCTGGGATTCAAACTGGGACACCCGCGCCCGCGCCACTGCCAGGGTTTCCCAGCTGCCGGTCGCCTGTGCGCGGACCGCGCGGCGGGTTTCGTCCAGCTGGATGCGGCGCTGGCCCGCCACCTGCTTGGCGCGCCGGACGCGCGCGCTGGGCGCACCCCCCTGATACAAGGGAATGCTGAGCTGCGCCATCAGTTGGGCGGAATCGCTCTCGCTGCCGGCGCTGCTGAAATCCTCGCGATGTTCGACCTGGCCGTTGAGCGACAGGGTCGGAAGCATTTCGCCGCGGGCGAAACGAATATCGTCCTCGGCCGCCTGCTGGAGATGCTGGGCCGCCACGATATCGGGGTTGTTCTTATCGCTGAAATTCTGCGTTTCCCCGATCGACAGCGGTAGTCCTTCCAGCGCCGGTGGCGGTCGGGGCGATTCGGCCGCCCGCCCGATGATCCGCAGATACTCCGCGCGCGACGCCTGCAGGTTTCCCTCGGCCTGGATCCGCCCTGCCACTGCCCCGGCCAGCCGGGCCCGGGCCTGCGCGACATCGGTCAGGGTCAACTCACCGACCCGGAACCGGTCCTCGGTCGCGTTCAGCTCGCGCGCCAGCACCTGTTCGTTCCGGATATTAAGTTTCAGTACCGT
>DAOVHN010000569.1 GCA_030671915.1 Pseudomonadota bacterium | reverse complement strand
TGGGCTGGTAAAGCTGTTTCCGCTTTATTTCGCCGTGCTGGCGCTCTCCATCGGCGGCGCGTCCGTGGTCAATGCCCGGCTGGTCGTGCGCTTCGGCATGCGCAGGCTGTCCGGCTTGGCACTATCGGCGCTCAGCGGGCTGTCGCTGGCCTTCTTTGCGGTGGCCTGGGCGGCCGCGGGCGACCCGCCGCTGTGGGCGCTGATGGCCTATCTGATGGCGGCGTTCTTCTGCATCGGCATCCTGTTCGGTAATTTCAACGCGCTGGCAATGGAGCCGCTGGGCCATATCGCCGGGGTCGCGGCGTCGGTTATCGGATCGCTGACCACCTTCATTTCCCTGTTGCTGGGCATGGCGATCGGCCTGGCCTACGACGGCACGGTGCTGCCCCTGGTCGGCGGCTTCACGGCGCTGGGCATCGCGTCCATCGCGGTCATGCGCTTCGTCGAACGCGGGCGTTAGAGTCTGGCCCCGCGGCGCGCTTGATGCTATTCCCTGTTGTAACAATGTTGCAATGCAGCGACGGGGACGGCCATGCAGAATATCATCCGGCAGCTCGAGGAAAAGCGCGAAGGTGCGCGCATGGGCGGCGGTCAGCGCCGAATCGACGCCCAGCACGGCAAGGGCAAGCTGACCGCGCGCGAACGCATCGAGCTGTTGCTCGACGAGGGCTCCTTCGAGGAATGGGACATGTTCGTCGAACATGACAGCCACGATTTCGGCATGGACAAACAGAAAATCCCCGGCGACGGGGTGGTGACCGGCTACGGCACGGTCAACGGCCGGCTGATCTTCGTGTTCAGCCAGGATTTCACAGTCTTCGGCGGCTCGCTGTCGGCGGCGCATGCGCGCAAGATTTGCAAGATCATGGATCAGGCAATGAAGGTCGGCGCTCCGGTCATTGGCCTCAACGATTCCGGCGGCGCGCGCATCCAGGAGGGCGTGGCCTCGCTGGCCGGCTATGCCGACGTGTTCCAGCGCAATGTGATGGCGTCGGGCGTGGTGCCGCAGATTTCGCTGATCATGGGGCCCTGCGCGGGCGGCGCGGTCTATTCGCCGGCCATGACCGACTTCATCTTCATGGTGAAAGATTCCTCCTATATGTTCGTCACCGGCCCCGACGTGGTGAAGACCGTCACCCATGAGGAGGTGACCCTTGAGGAACTGGGCGGCGCGGAAACCCATTCCAGCGTCTCCGGTGTCTCGGACCTGGCGTTCGAGAACGACGTCGAGGCGCTGGTGGAACTGCGCCGCTTCATCGACTTCCTGCCCGCCAACAATCGCGAGGCCCCGCCGCAACGCCCGACCGACGATCCCGGCGACCGCATGGAAATCTCGCTCGATACGCTGGTGCCGCGGGACACGCACAAGCCCTATGACATGAAGGAACTGATCGAAAAGGTCGTGGACGAGGGCGATTTCTTCGAGGTCGCGCCGAAATATGCCGGCAACATCCTCACCGGTTTCGCCCGCATGCAGGGCTCGACGATCGGCATCGTCGCCAACCAGCCGATGGTGCTGGCCGGCTGCCTGGACATCGATTCGTCGCGCAAGGCGGCGCGTTTCGTGCGCTTCTGCGACTGTTTCAACATCCCGATTCTCACACTTGTCGACGTGCCCGGCTTCCTGCCCGGTACCGCCCAGGAATATGGCGGCATCATCCAGCATGGCGCGAAGCTGCTGTATGCCTATGCCGAGGCGACGGTGCCCAAGATCACCGTAATAACCCGCAAGGCCTATGGCGGGGCCTACGACGTCATGGCGTCCAAGCATCTGCGCGGCGACGTGAACTACGCCTGGCCGACCGCCGAAATCGCGGTGATGGGGCCGAAGGGCGCGGTGGAGATCATCTTCCGCGCCGACATCGGCGACCAGAAGAAGATCGACGAACGCACCGAGGAATACCGGGAGAAATTCGCCAACCCCTTCGTCGCCGGCTCGCTGGGCTTCATCGACGACGTCATCATGCCGCATAATACGAGGAAGCGCGTCTGCCGCGCGCTGGCCATGCTGAAGGACAAGGAACTCGAAAACCCCTGGAAGAAACACGGGAACATCCCGCTGTAAGGGGATATAGGTGGAGAACGCCGGAAAGCCGGCAGATCGCGACCGCCGGCGGCTGCGCGGGTTCATCATTCACCTGTTGATTTATTTCGCCGCGATGGCGGTGCTGCTACCCGTCAATTTCATTATCGCGCCAGACCAGCCATGGTCCCTGTTCCCACTGGTCGGCTGGGGCGCGCCGCTGGCCCTGCATGCGGCCTGGGCCTTGGGCCTGCTTGACACATTGCGAAAATAGCGGCATCGCGCAAACGCGATGGTTGAGTGCGATGCCGGCCAGTGTGGACATTGTTTTTCCTGTGGTTTCCCCTGTTTTATGTTGAACAACAACGCCTTAAGTATGTGTAAGGAAGGCCTGCATACGCAT
>DAOVHN010000595.1 GCA_030671915.1 Pseudomonadota bacterium | reverse complement strand
GTCACCCAGCACGCCATGGCCGTATCGTTCGGTCGGCGACGCGAACCAGGCGGCGCGGATGTCCCGCGCGCCCTGCACGATGCGGGCATGGGGAATGATATCGGACGGCGTCGGCAAAATTTCCTCTTCGGGTGCCGGCAAGGGCGCCAGGGCCAATTTGCCATCGGGCAGATGCAGGACCTGGTAGTCGCCGGCCTTGGCCTTCAGCACCGGCGCGCCGTCGACGACGACGATATCCTTCAGCCCGTCGATTTTGCCCAGCAGAACCGGCTGGGGGCCAAGCCCGGCCGCGAACGCAATAGCGGGAAGGATAAGGGCGGCCAGAAGGAAGATTGAGAGGGAGATGGAACGCATGGTCCCAACATGGACTCTATGGATCAGAATTCCAATGCCTTCACTTGTAAAATGTTCGGGAGCGCGGCGATCTTTTCCAGCAGCGCCTTGTCCACCGCCTGGTCCACCTGCAGCAGCGCGATGGCGTCGCCGCCCTCATCGGCGCGGCCGAGATGGAAGGTCGCGATATTGACTTTCGCCTCGCCCAAGGTGTGACCCAGGTCGCCGATGACGCCGGGCTTGTCGCAGTTGGTGATGTACAGCATATGCGGGCCGATTTCCGCCTCGACCGGGATATCCTTGATCGCGACGATACGCGGCCGCGAGCCGCCGAACAGCGTGCCGGCGACCGAGCGCGACATGCGTTCGGTGGTCACTGTCAGCCGGATCAGGGTTTCGTAGTCCGTCGCCTCGTCCCGCTTGACCTCGGTGCAGCGGATATCGCGTTCGCGCGCGATGATCGGGGCGCTGACCATATTGACGGAATCCAGCAGGGGCCGCAGCAGTCCGGTCAGGGCGGCGGCCATCAGGGGCCGGGTATTCAACTCCGCCACATGGCCCTCGAATTCTATCGTGAATGCCTTCAGGCCGGTTTCGGTCAATTGCCCGGCGAAGCTGCCCAGCAGTTCGGCAAGCGCCATGTAGGGGCGCAGCTTCGGTGCTTCCTCGGCGGTGACGGAAGGCATGTTCAGCGCGTTGGTCACCGCGCCGGTCAGCAAATAGTCCGCCAGTTGCTCGGCGACCTGCAGCGCGACTTTTTCCTGTGCCTCGGTGGTGGCGGCGCCCAGATGCGGCGTGCAGATCATGTCGTCGCGCCCGAACAGGACGTTTTCCTTCGCCGGCTCGACCGCGAAAACGTCCAGCCCGGCGCCGGCGACCTGGCCGGCATCCAGCGCGTCGCGCAAATCTTCCTCGACGACGATACCGCCGCGCGCGCAGTTGACGATGCGCACGCCTTTTTTCATTTTGGCGAAGGCCGCCTTGTCGATCAGATTGCGGGTCGTGTCGGTCAGCGGCACATGCAGGGTAATGAAATCCGCCCGCGCGTAAAGCTCGTCCAACTCGACCTTTTCTATCCCCAGATCCTCGGCGCGTTCGGGCGAAAGGAAGGGGTCGTATGCGACGACCCGCATCTTCAGCCCCTGCGCGCGGCTGGCGACGATGGAGCCGATATTGCCGGCGCCGATCAGGCCCAGCGTCTTGCCGGACACCTCGACCCCCATGAAGCGCTTCTTTTCCCACTTGCCGGCTTGTGTGGAAGCGTTGGCGGCCGGCAGTTCGCGGGCCAGGGCCATGATCATGGCTATGGCATGCTCGGCGGTGGTGATGGAGTTGCCGAAGGGCGTGTTCATCACCACGATGCCGCGCTGGGTGGCGGCTTTGATGTCGATATTATCGACCCCGATACCGGCCCGCCCGATCACCTTCAGGTTCGTCGCGACCTCCAGAACCTTCTCGGTCGCCTTGGTCGCCGAGCGCACGGCGAGACCGTCGTAATCGCCGATAATCGCGATCAGTTCATCTTCGCCAAGACCCGTCTTTACATCGACCTCGATCCCGCGCTCCTGGAATATATCGACCGCGCGCGGGCTCAAATCGTCGGAAATAAGCACCTTGGGCATTGTTCTCTCTTCCCGTTTACTTTGCGGCGACGGGCGCGGCGCAAACTTCTTCATGGGCCCATTCGATCCAGGGCATCAGCATCTGTATGTCCAGCGGCTCCACCGTGGCCCCGCCCCAGACCCGAAGCCCCGGGGGCGCATCGCGGTAGGCGCCGATATCGAAGGCGATACCCTCTTTCTCCAGCAGCGCGGCGATCTTCTTCGGCGCGGCCGCCGCTTCGTCGCCGCCCAGCGCGCCGGTATCGGTGATGCGCAGGCAGATCGAGGTGCAGGACCGT
>DAOVHN010000358.1 GCA_030671915.1 Pseudomonadota bacterium | reverse complement strand
GATCAGGCGGGCTCCGTCGGGGCCGGCATCCGGCCAGTCGTAGAATTCGAAGCCGTCCTTCCGCAAGCCCTCGCGCACCGCGGCAGGCATGACGGGGAACAGCTCGTTGGCCTCCACCGGATGGGTCAGATGCACACCGGGCAGGGCCACCAAACCCTCGGCCAGCCTTGCCGCCATCGCATTGGCGTGGCGCGCATTGCGCAGCCACAAATCATCTGCCAGATAGGCCTCCAACTGCGCCGACAGAAACCGCATCTTGGAGAACAGATGCGCTGCGCGCTTGCGGCGAAAGCCCATCTCGGCCGCCTTTGCGCGCAGGCTTTCGGTGAAGATGACGACCGCCTCGGCGGCCAGCGCGCCGTTCTTGGTGGCGCCGAAGGACAGGATATCCACGCCCGCCTTCCAGGTCGCCTCCGCCGGGCTGCAGCCCAGCGCGGCCAGCGCATTGGCGAAGCGCGCGCCGTCCATATGCAGGCCCAGTTCGCGCGACCGGCAGAGTTCGGAAATCGCGGCGACCTCATCTGGCGTATAGACCGTCCCCGCCTCGCTGGCCTGGCTGACGGTCACGGCCGAGGGCAGCGCCTCGTGGACACCGCGATGGCCGGCATATTCCAGCGCATGTCCCAGACCCGCCGCCGATATCTTGCCATGCTCGCCCGGCACCGGGATCAGCTTGGCCCCACCGGTATAGAACTCGGGCGCGGCGCATTCGTCGGTGTTGGCGTGGCTTTCCGGATGGCACCAGACCGCCCCCCATGCCGGCGCCAGCAGCGAGATCGACAGCGCGTTGGCCGCCGTACCCGTGGCGACGGGACAGACCTCCACCTCTGTTTCGAAAATTTCGGCAATGCGGTCCTTGACGCGGGCCGTCACCTCGTCATTGCCGTAGGGCATGGCGCGGCCTTCGTTGGCGCGGGCCAGGGCCTCCAGCATCTCGGGCGAGAAGCCGGCGGTGTTGTCGCTGGCGAAATACATTGCGCGCCGCCCGGCTGTAACTCGATGGCGCCGATCTGCCTGCCCGTGCCCAGATCGAAGATCAGGTAGCGCTGGCTGCCATCCGCCAGGGAAAGCCGCACGATCATCCGGCCGTCGGCGACCACCGTTTCGGCCACCCGCGCGCCGGCGGGGACGGCGACCTTCAGATCGCCCGTCCAGACCTCGGCCACAACGGGGGCCGTGGCGGCGGGCGCGACCGCGACGAGGGGCGCGGGCGTTGCCTCGCCATCCTTTTTCGCCTGCCATTCCCCGAATTTCAGCATTATGCCGTAGGCGAGGATGCCCATCCCGATTACGATGAGTACGCCCAGGAAAATAACGAGAGCCTTGAGTGCTTGCATGGATTTGCCCAGTATCGGCCCGAAATGACGGCGCCAGCGGAAATATTGACCCACAGGATTGAAGAGGCCGAGGCCGGGCAGAGGCTCGACCGCGTCCTGGCCGCGCGCCACCCCGATTTTTCCCGCAGCCGCCTGAAGGCGCTGATCGAGGAAGGCCGGGTGAGCGCGGACGGCGCGACCATAACCGAGCCGTCATACCGGGTCAAACCCGGACAGGCCTTCACCACGCAAGTACCGGAGGCAGCACCTTACGAACCGCAAGGGCAGGAAATACCGCTCGATATCCTCTATGAGGATTCCGAGCTGGTCGTGATCGACAAGCCGGCCGGACTGGTGGTCCATCCCGCGCCCGGCAACCCCGATTTGACCCTGGTCAATGCGCTGATCGCCCATTGCGGGGATAGTCTGTCGGGAATCGGGGGCGTGCGCCGCCCGGGCATCGTGCATCGGCTGGACAAGGACACCAGCGGCGTCATGGTGGCCGCCAAGACCGACCGCGCCCATCACGCGCTGTCACGCCAGTTCGAGAAACGCACAGCGGAGCGTGCCTATCTGGCCGTGGTCTGGGGCATGCCGATGCCCAGCCAGGGGCGGATCGAGGGCAATATCGGCCGCGACCCGCGGAACCGGAAGAAGATGGCGGTAGTGGGGGAAGGCAAAGGCAAGCCCGCCGCCACCAACTACCGGATCGTGAAGCGCTACGGGGTCTGGGCGAGCCTCGTCGAATGCCGGCTGGAGACCGGGCGCACCCACCAGGTGCGGGTGCACATGACCCATATCGGGTATCCGCTGGTCGGCGACACGCTCTATGGCCGCGCCACGAAGGCGCGCATCAAGGGGCTGCCCGATGACGTCGTGGAGGCGATGCGCAGTTTCCCCCGCCAGGCCCTGCATGCAAGGCTGCTGGCCTTCAAGCATCCGGAAAGCGGGGAAAGGATGAGCTTCGAGACCGAATTACCAAGCGATATGAAAAACTTATGCCACATCTTGGAAAACATATGACCCATACCTATATAGGATGTACCGCGTTTGTTCGCGGGTGGAGGTCGGAGGGGAAACCGGAATTTCCGCCCTACATTAGAAATATATGATATAAGAAGCCCTGCCGCGGCCCGAATGGCCATGGCAAAGGGCCTGAATTCGGCCCGTAAGACAAGGAGACATCACATCATGGCATCCGTACCGAGCATCGTCGTCAGCCCCGAGGGCAACCTTCAGCGCTATCTGCAGGAAATCCGGAAATTCCCGATGCTGCAGCCGGAGGAGGAATACATGCTCGCCAAAGCCTGGCGGGAGCATGACGATTCCGAGGCCGCCCAGCGCATGGTGACCAGCCATTTGCGGCTGGTGGCCAAGATTGCCATGGGTTACCGCGGCTACGGGCTGCCGGTGGCCGAGCTGATCTCGGAAGGCAATGTCGGCATGATGCAGGCGGTCAAGCGTTTCGATCCGGAGCGCGGCTTCCGCCTGGCGACCTACGCCATGTGGTGGATCCGCGCCTCGATCCAGGAATATATCCTGCATAGCTGGTCGCTGGTGAAGATGGGCACCACGGCCGCGCAGAAGAAGCTGTTCTTCAACCTGCGCCGCCTGAAGGGCCAGCTGCGCGAGATCGACGAAGGCGACATGCCGCCCGAAAGTGTCGAGAAGATCGCCACCACGCTGGGCGTCAGCGAGAAGGACGTGATCAGCATGAACCGGCGCCTTTCCGGCGCCGACCATTCGCTGAACGCGCCCTTGCGTCAGGACGGCGACGGCGAATGGATGGACTGGCTGGAGGACGAGTCCGACAACCAGGAAACCATGGTCGCCGAGGCGGACGAGCTGGACAAGCGCCGCGCGCTGCTGACCGACGCCATGAGCACGCTCAATGAGCGCGAACGCCATATCCTGACCGAGCGCCGCCTGAAGGACGATCCGATGACGCTGGAGGACCTCAGCAAGGTCTACGACATCAGCCGCGAGCGCGTGCGCCAGATCGAGGTCCGCGCCTTCGAGAAACTGCAGAAAAACATGCGCAACGCCGCGCGCGAGCAGCGCCTGCCGATCGCCGAGTTCGCGTAATCGGGGAAGGGGGCGGCAAGCCCCCTTTCTTTGCTTTGGCACCCGGTCGAACGGAGGCTCCACCACCTCCCTGCCCTCCCCCGCCCGGGCGGGAGAGGGTTCTATCTTTCCGGGTCGCGCTTTAAAGCCCTTCTCCCGCTTGCGGGTTGGGGAGGGGGCTCACCCCTCGAACGGGTCCTTCACCAGGATCGTATCTTCGCGTTCAGGGCTGGTCGACAGCATCGCCACCGGGGCCTCGATCAGCTCCTCGATGCGGCGGATATATTTCACCGCGGTCGCCGGCAGCTCGGCCCAGGAGCGCGCGCCCTCGGTGCTTGTCTCCCAGCCTTCCATGGTC
>DAOVHN010000310.1 GCA_030671915.1 Pseudomonadota bacterium | reverse complement strand
CCGCCCTTGTGGACCTCATGCGCCACGGTGAAAGACTTGCTGCGCCACTCGCCGATCCGGCTGGTGAGCGTGATGACCTCGCCGAAGCGGATCGGCGCCTTGAAGCTGGCCTGGGTATCCAGCATCGGCACGCCGGCGATGCCGCGTTCCTTGATCATCTCGTGGAACGGCATGCCGGCCGCGCCGAACAGCGCATGGGCGCCCTGGTTGAACCAGCGGAAATAGTTGGGGTAGAAGACGATCCCCGCCGGATCGCAATCGCCCCATTCAACCGTGATGTCTATGCTGTTGCGAAACATCAAACCTGCCTGTCATTTAAGAAGATGCGGCAGCCACAGGGTAATTGCCGGGAACAGGATCAGCAAGGCAACGCGGATGGCGTCCGACGCCAGGAAGGGCAGCACCCCGATGAAGGTTTCCTTCAGCCGCACGCCGGGCGCCATCGAATTGATGACGAAGACGTTGAGGCCGACCGGCGGGGTGATCAGCCCGACCTCGACCACGATCAGAACGATGATGCCGAACCACATCTGCAGGTCGGCCTCCGGCATGCCGAAATCCAGCCCCGCGACGATCGGCCAGAACACCGGCACGGTCAGCAGGATCATCGCCAGGCTGTCCATCACGCAGCCCAGCAGCAGATAGATCCCTATCATCAGCATCAGGACGGCGATCGGCGCCAGGCCGCTGGCCGCGATCCAGTCGGCCAGCTCCAGCGGCATGCGCGAAAAGCCCAGGAAGGCGTTGAAGAAGTCGGCGCCCATCAGGATCATGAAGATCATGCCGGTGGAGACCGCCGCGGCCCTGACGCAATCGATGAATCCGTCCAGCCGCAGGCCGCCGCGCCAGAAGGCGATCACCGCGGTGCCGAAGGCGCCGAAGGCCGCCCCTTCGGTGGGATGAAATACGCCGGCGTAGATGCCGCCGATCACGATGGCGAAAATCAGGATAACCGGCCAGGTCTCGACCAGCGCCCGCAGCCGCTCGCGCCGTTCGGCGCGGTGGCCGACGGGGCCGGCCTCGGGCTTGACGCGGACATAGATGGAAATCGCCAATACATAGCCGAGGGCGGCCAGAATGCCGGGGACCAGCGCCGCCTGGAACAGGGTGACGATATTGGCCTCGACCGCGATGGCGAAGATCACCAGCACCACCGAGGGCGGGATCAGGATGCCCAGCGTGCCGCCGGCCGCCAGCGCGCCGGTCGCCAGGGCGCCGGAATATTTGTAGCGCTTCAACTCGGGCAGCGCGACCTGGGCCATGGTCGCCGCGGTCGCCAGCGACGAGCCGCAGATCGCCCCGAAACCGGCGCAACCGCCCACCGCCGCCATCGCGACGCCGCCGCGCCGGTGGCCCAGGAAGGTGTTGGCGGCCTCGAACAATGCCCGGCTGAGCCCCGCCTTGCTGGCGAACTGGCTCATCAGCAGGAACATCGGCACGACCGACAGGTCGTAGTTGGAAAAGGCATGATAGACGGATGTCTTGGCGTAGGCGAACAGCGGCATCCAGCCGTTCAGCGACACGTAGCCGCCGACGCCCACGGTGATCATCGCGACCGCGACGGGAACGCGAATGACCAGCAGCGCCAGCAGCATCGCGATGCCGGTAAGCGCAATCGCAAAACTGCTCATCGCGCCATCTCGCGGAAATCGCGAAACGCGGTATAGAGGCAGGCCGCCGACAGCAGCCCCAGCGCCAGCACGGCCATGGGGAAGATCGGCCAGATCGGCAGCGCCAGGATGTAGGAGACCTCGCCATATCGATGCATGTCGAGGCCGCCGTAAATCATCCGCCAGGCCAGTATCCCGGCGATCGCCGACAGCAGCAGCCCGCTGGCCCCGTCGAAGAAAGTCTGGACCCTGCGCGGCGCCCAGGACAGGAACAGATCGACCACCACATTACCGAGTTGCAGATGGCAATAGGGCAGGAACAGGAAGACCGTAATCGCGGTTCCCATGGTCACCATCTCGTAGTCGCCCTGGATGGGGCTGTTGAACAGATAACGCCCCATGACGCTGACCACCGTCATCACGGTCAGCGCCGACATCAGGAACCCGCCCACGAGAACCAGGATGTAGGAACAGAAATGAAGCGCGCGGCCCACCGGGTCGGTCGGCCGCGCGCGTTCGGTCTGGGTTTCGGCCATATCCGTCTCTTATATGAGAAGGGATGCCCGGTGCAACCGTTAGCCGGTTCTTATTTGCTGTGCTTCGCGATCAGTGCACGGGCCTCGTCGACCAGCGCCTGGCCGTCAACGCCCTTGCCCTTCATCTCGGCGACCCAGCGGTCGATCACCGGCTGCTCGATCTTCGCGCGCAGCTTGGCGACTTCCGCTGTCGGCATGGTGATGATCTCGCCGGAAGCCGCGGCCAGTTTCTCGCCCGGCGCTTCGGCCGCCTGCCAGATCTCGGCCAGCCATTCGGCGATATTCATGCCCGAATTGTCGTCGAAGACCTTCTTCAGGTCGTCCGGCAGCGATTCGTAACGCCCCTTGTTCATCGCGATGATGAAGGTGGAGGTGTTGACGCGTTCAATGTCGCCGGCCAGCACCGTGTGGAAGTCCACCAGCTCATGCACCTTCAGGGGCACCGTCACCTCGTAGGGGATCAGCACCGTATCGACCACGCCCTTCGACAGCATTTCCGGAATCTTCGGCACCGGCGCGCCGATCGGGGTGGCGCCCATGGCCTCGATCATCCAGCCGCCGGTGCGGGTCGGCGTGCGGATCTTCTGGTTCGCCAGGTCGTCCGCGGTGCGGATGGCGTTGCGCGAATGCAATACCTGGCCCGCATGAACGAACATCGCGATGACGTGATAGTCGCTGTACTCGTCGCCATTTTTTTCCAGGAACTCTGCCAGCGCCTTGTTGGTGCTGACGGTATCCTTGTGCATGAAGGGCAGCTCGAACACCTCGGTCTTGGTGAAGCGGCCGGGCGTATAGCCGGGCAGCGTCCAGACGATGTCGACGATGCCGTCGCGCACCTGGTCGATCAGCTGCGGCGGCTTGCCGCCAAGCTGCATGGCGGGATAGATTTCGATCTTGATGCGCCCGCCGGACTCTTTCATGATTTTTTCCGACCAGGGCACCAGCATCGTCTTGTGCGCCATCGCCACCGGCGGCAGAAGATGGTGCAGCTTGAGTGTAATTTCCTGAGCATTCGCGGGACCCGTCAGCGCGGCAACGATGCCGACAACAGTGCCCGCCAAGGCAATTTTCATATTGGGGAATTTCATTTTTTCCTCCCTACGGGATTATTCGCGACCTTTATGGCCGTTTGAGAGCGGCAACCATTACACGGGCGCCGCGGTTAACAAAAGAATGTTTTTTGGTATTCTCATGTTCGAATTTCCCGCGCCGCGCCGCTATAGTGGGCATCGTCAGGGGTGATCCGGTTAACAGGGAGGGAACGAAAATCATTATGAAAACCCAGGTCGGCATCATCGGCGCGGGGCCTTCGGGGCTGCTGCTGGCGCGCATGCTCCAGCTTCAAGGCATCGAGTCCATCATCGTCGAGGGACGCAGCCGCGACTATATAGAAGCGCGCATCCGGGCCGGCGTCATGGAGCATTGGGTCGCGGAGCTGACCGATGAGGTCGGGCTGGGCGAACGCATGCGCCGCGAGGGGCTGGTCCATGACGGGCTGGAGATCAGCTTCGCCGGGCAGCGCCGCCGCATCGACCTGAAGGCTCTGACCGGCAAGTCGATCATGGTCTACGGACAGCAGGAATTCGTGAAGGATTTCGTGGCGGCACGCCTGGATGACGGCCTGCCGATCCATTTCGAGGCCGGCGACGTCTCGATCCATGATTTCGACGGCGACAGCCCGAGGATTCGTTTTACCGACAGCGACGGCGAGGCCCGAGAGATCGCATGCGATTTCATCGGCGGGTGCGACGGCTTTCACGGCATCTGCCGGCCCAGCATCCCGGCGGACAAGCTCGCAATCTTCGAGAAGGTCTATCCCTACGCCTGGCTGGGTATCCTGGCCGAGGCGGCGCCGTCGTCGGACGAGTTGATCTATTCGAACCACGACAACGGCTTCGCGCTGCACAGCATGCGCTCGCCTGAACTGACGCGGCTGTATCTTCAGGTCGCGCCGGACGAGGAT
>DAOVHN010000354.1 GCA_030671915.1 Pseudomonadota bacterium | reverse complement strand
GGCGCCGACCGGGTCGATGCTGCTGTCGTTGGAGAGAACGGCGATCTTGGCGCGGCTGCCCGGGTCGCGGGCAACGGCGCGGATTTCGATGATGCCGTCATACATCTCGGGCACTTCCTGGGCGAACAGCTTGGCCAGGAACTCCGGGTGGCTGCGCGACAGGAAGATCTGCGGACCGCGCTGTTCGCTGCGCACGTCGTAGATATAGGCGCGCACGCGGTCGCCGCGGCGGAAACTTTCACGCGGCAGCACCTCGTCGCGGCGCAACACCGCCTCGCCCCGGCCCAGATCGACGGTTACCGTGCCGAACTCGAAACGCTTGACCAGACCGTTGACGATTTCGCCCGCACGGTCCTTGAATTCTTCATACTGGCGCTCGCGCTCTGCCTCGCGCACCTTCTGCACGATCACTTGCTTGGCGGTCTGCGCGGCGATGCGGCCGAAATCGATCGGCGGCAGCGGGTCGACGATGAAATCCCCGGCCTCTGCGCCCGGCTTGATCTTCTGGCCCTGCTCGACGGTAACCTGGGTGATTTCGTTCTCCACCTCATCGACGACCTCGGTGTAGCGGGTCAGATCGATCGCGCCGGTGGACCGGTCTATATGGGCCCGGATGTCATGCTCGTGTCCATATTTCGACCGGCCGGCCTTCTGGATTGCCTGCTCCATCGCCTCGAGCACCTGTTCGCGCTCGATGCCCTTGTCCCGGGCCACCGTGTCGGCCACGGCCAGCAGTTCCACATGCATTTGCATTTGTTCAGTCATCGTCTGTTCTCTCGTTTCAGCTCGCTGCCGTGGCGGCAGCCAGCAGTTCGTCAGTCAAAACCAGCTTAGCATGCTGGATGTCGTCGATCGGCAGTTCCATCTCGCCGTCCTTCGTGTCCAGCCGGACAACTCCGTCGGCAAATCCCAGAATGCGACCTTGAAAACGGCGCTGGCCGTCGATCGGGCCATGCATTTCGATCCTGGCCGTGTAACCCGCAAAGCGTTCATAGTCCCGCGGACGGACCAGTGGCCGGTCGACGCCCGGCGAACTTACCTCCAGCGTGTAGGCCTCGCGGATCGGATCCTCCACTTCCAGCAGGGTGGAGACGGCATGGCTGATCTCGGCGCAATGCTCGACGGTCATCGGGCTGTCGTCCGCGCGCTCGGCCATGATCTGCAGCGTCGGCCGAGTCGAGCCAAACATCTGCACGCGCACCAGCTCGAAACCCTTGTCGGCCAGCGCCGGTTCGATCATTTTTTCGACCCGTCGGATCGGATCCATATGCCTCGTCACCTTCCGTTGCCGGAACTAAAAAGGGCGGGCCCGGGGGGCCCACCCATTTGCTATCAGCCGTCATTGACGACCGTATGGGATTCATTGACCGACTATTTAGGGCAAAACATGCCCGATTACAAGGGGAACCTCACGCCGTTTCGCGCCGGCGGCGACGGAAAGCGAGGTAGACGCAGGTGATCCCCCCGCCGACGGCTTTCGCTTCGTACCGGGTCGGTGGCCAGTCGTCGGGCCGCGAACGCCAGTCTTGCGGGCCGCGCACGGTCCATTCGAAATCGGGGTGGTTGATGGTGTGGAACAACA
Source organism: Pseudomonadota bacterium (assembly GCA_030671915.1). Lineage (GTDB taxonomy): Bacteria > Pseudomonadota > Alphaproteobacteria > UBA8366 > JADFVY01 > JADFVY01. The sequence continues at coordinate 2,188 of DAOVHN010000354.1, read as the reverse complement.
TCCATCGGATCAGCGGCATCTGGTCGCTGGCCAGGCGCAATTCCGCGCCGTCCTTCATCACGCGCGCCAACCGATCGAGATTTTCCGGCCCGATGAAACGCCGCCGGTTATGGCGGGCCTTGGGCCAGGGATCGGCGAACAGCACGAAGGCTCGTCCTATCGAGGCGTCGGCCAAGCGGTCGATCAGGTCGCGCGCGTCGTCCGCGTGGATGCGGATATTGTCCAGGCCGCCGCGGTCGATCTCGCTAAGTAGCCGTGCCACGCCGTTGACGAAGGGTTCGCAGCCGATCATGCCGACGTCCGGGTGCATTCGGGCCTGCTCGGCCAGATGCTCGCCACCGCCGAAGCCGACCTCCAGCCAGACGTCGCGCACCGGCCGCCCGAACAGCGCCGCCGGGTCTATCCGGTCCTCGGTCAGGTCGACCCTTATTTGGGGAAGCAGTTCCTCAAGCAGCCGCTGGCGGCCGGCCCTGAGGGTGCGGCCTTTCCGCCGGCCATGGAATACGTGCTTGCGGGTTTCCTCCATCGCGCCGGGCAATTTAACCCAGCGCCGACCTCAGCGAATCCGCCAGGTCCGTCCGCTCCCAGGAAAATCCACCATCGGGTTCCGGATCGCGCCCGAAATGGCCGTAGGCCGACGTGCGTGCGTAGATCGGCTTGCTGAGTTCCAGATGCTCACGGATGCCGCGGGGGCTCAGGTCCATATGCTGCTGCAGCACGTCGGACAGCTTGTCCTCGTCCACATTGCCTGTGCCGTAGGTATCGACATAGACCGACAGGGGCTTGGAAACGCCAATCGCATAGGCAAGCTGAATACAGCAGCGGTCCGCCAGGCCGGCGGCCACCACATTCTTCGCCAGATAGCGCGATGCATAGGCGGCCGAGCGGTCGACCTTGGTCGGATCCTTGCCCGAAAAGGCGCCGCCGCCATGAGGGGCCGCCCCGCCATAGGTATCGACGATGATCTTGCGCCCGGTCAGGCCGCAATCGCCATCCGGCCCGCCGATCACAAAGCGGCCGGTCGGATTGACATAGAAATCCTCCTCGCCGCACATCCAGCCTTCCGGCAGAACATTGACTACATGGGGGCGCACCAGTTCGCGAACCTGCTCCTGGTCCAGTTTCTCGCCATGCTGGGTGGATACGACCACGGCAGTGGCGCGCACCGGCTTGCCGTCCTCATACTGCAGCGTGACCTGGCTCTTCGAATCGGGACCGAAGCCGGGCACCGCGCCGGAGTGGCGGGCCTCGGCCATGCTTTTCAAAATGGCGTGGCTGTAATAGATCGGCGCCGGCATCAGGGCCTGGGTTTCGTTGCAGGCATAACCGAACATGATGCCCTGGTCGCCCGCGCCCTCGTCCTTGTTGCCGGCGGAATCGACGCCCTGGGCGATGTCGCTGGACTGTTCATGGACGTAGCATTCGACAATCATCTTTTCCCAGTGGAAGCCGGCCTGCTCATAACCGATCTCTTTCACCGCCTTGCGCGCCACGTCTTCCAGATGCTCGCGCGTGATCGAGCCAGGTCCGCGCACTTCGCCGGCCATGACGACACGGTTGGTGGTGCAGAGCGTCTCAACCGCGACACGCGACAGGGGGTCGGCCCCCAGATAGGTGTCGACGATGGCGTCCGAAATGCGATCGCAGACCTTGTCGGGATGTCCCTCGGACACCGACTCGCTGGTGAATACGTAATTCTTCCTGGCCAACTTTGCCCCCTTTTTCCGGCATTCTGCCGGACAAATACGCATAGCGGACGCACTGCATCGTTACAGTACGTCCGTTGAAACCCGGTTGCCGGGCGCGACTATTGCCGTGCCTGGCCGGGGACGTCAAGGATTTTGGCGGCGCCGGACGTAATCCGGCGTCGGCGGGCGGCCTGCGTCAGGAACCGCTCGCGCTTGCCAGGCTCTTGGCGAGATCGAAAAGCCGCTTGCGAACGGTGGGCTCCTTGATTCGATAATACGCGCGGACCAGTTCCAGCGTTTCGCGCTTGGCCAGGGGGTCATGAGAAAACTCCGCCTGGTATTTTTCAGCGAGTCCGGGAACCGGCTTGCCGCCCTTGCCTGAAATTTCCGGCGGCATGTCCTCGAAGAAAAAAGCCACGGGCACATCCAGGACACGCGACAACGCATACATACGGCTGGCGCCGATGCGGTTGGCGCCGCGTTCGTATTTCTGAATTTGC
>DAOVHN010000525.1 GCA_030671915.1 Pseudomonadota bacterium | reverse complement strand
GCCGCACCTTCGGCAATCTCGAGGACGGCGAGGCGCTGCGCCGCTCCGTGGGCGCCATCCGCGACGGCGGCGGCCAGGCCTCGCTGGCGCTCAACGGCCAGCAATACACCGCCGAGCGGCTGGAACTGCTGCAGGGATTGGCCGAACGCTTCGCCGCGGCCGGCGGCAACGCCATCATTGTCGGCGACATGGTGCTGCTCGACGCGCTGGCCGGCATGGACCTGGACCTGCGCCTGCATATCAGCTCCATCGCCGCCTGCCGCAACGGCGAAGCCGCGTTGTTCTACCAGGATTTCGGGGCCGCGCGCGTGGTCTTCCCGCGCCATATGACGCTGGTCGAGATGGCGGATGTCGCGGCCGCCGCGCCCGACCTGGAGTTCGAGGCCTTCGTGCTCAACGACGGCTGCCTGTTCGACGAGGGCGTCTGCCACACCATCCACCTGCCGATGCAGCTCGGCGGGCCGATCTGCATGGACAGCTACAAACTGGCCTACCGGCGCCAGGACGGCCGCCCGCCCACCGCGCGCGAACAGGCGGCGCTGGACGCCAACGACGCGGCCTACCAGCGCTGGGCCTGGCACAAGTTCAGTTGCGGTTTCTCCACCACCGACGACGGCCAGCCCTTCGGCCCCTGCGGCCTCTGCGCCATCCCCTTCCTGGCCGCGCACGGCATAGACACGATCAAGATCGCCGGCCGCGAGACGCCGACGGAGCGCAAACTGAAAAGCCTCGAACTGGTGCGCGCCACGCTGGACCGCATGGAAGACGGCGCGGACCCCGCCACCCTGACCGATTTCGCCCGCAACCTGCGCCCCCGCCCCGACCGCTGCGCCGAGGGTTACATGTGTTATTACCCGGAGGTTCTGGACGAGGCTGAGCCGGTGGGCGGCTCACTCGGTTAATCTCACCCCGCCGCCCGCGACTGGCGGGCCCTGGCGCGTAGCAGGAACTGGGCGGCGACCAGCAGGGTCAGCGATATTCCCAGCACCATCGTGCCAATGGCGTTGATCTCGGGCGTGACGCCGCGGCGGATCGACGAGAAGACGTAGATCGGCAGGGTCGATTCCGAGCCGGCGACGAAGAAGGCGATGATGAAATCGTCGAAGCTGAAAGTGAAGCTGAGCAGGAAGCCGGCCAGGATCGCCGGGGAGATCTGCGGCAGGGTGACCTGCCGGAAGGTTGCCCAAGGCGTGGCGTAGAGGTCGGCCGAGGCCTCGATCAGCGTACGGTCCATGCCGGCGATGCGGGTGCGCACGATGATGATGACCAGCGCCATGGTGAACATGGTGTGGGCCGCGATCAGCGAGGTGTATCCCATGTTCAGGCGCGGCGGCTTCTCGCCCGGCCAGGCCGTGGCCAGCAACGGATTGAGGAAATTGAAAACCGTGACCAGCGCGATCAGGGTGGCGATGCCGATGACGATGCCGGGGATCATGATGGCGACGTAGATCACCCCGTCGTAAAGCGCCCGCAGCCGGCCCTTCACCCGCTGCAGCGCCAGCGCCGCCATGGTGCCCATCAGGCTGGCCAGGACGGCGGTGGTGAAGGCGACCGTCAGGCTGGTGGTCAGCGCTTCCATGACGAAGGGATTGTCCAGCGCCTTGCCGTACCATTTCATGGAAAAGCCGCGGAAATCACTGTCATGCCGTCCGGCATTGAAGCTGAACAGCACGATGATCCCGATCGGGGTGTAGAGGAACAGATAGACGGCGATGGCGTAGAGTCTCATGTGGCCGGCCTACAATATCGAAACGTCTTCGCGCTGTTCTCCGACGCGCGAGACCAGCTTCATATAAAGGGTCACGGTGACCAGCATGATGATCACCAGCGTCGCCGCCACCGCCGAGCCATAGGCCCAGTTGCGCGACTGCAGGAACAGATCGACCAGCGCGTTGCCGATGAAGAACACCTTGCCGCCGCCCAGCAGCGCCGGGATCAGGAATTCGCCCATCAGCAGGATGAAAACCAGCATACAGCCCGTTGCGACGCCCGGGATCGACAGCGGCAGGGTAACCTGGCGGAAGGTGCGCAAGGGCGGCGATCCGAGATCGGCCGAGGCTTCCAGCAGGCGCTTGTCCAGCTTCTCCAGGCTGACATAGATCGGGAACACCATCAGCGGCAGATAGCCGTAGATTATTCCCACCAGCACCGCGAAGGGCGTGTTGATCAGCCGCACCCCCTCGATGCCGATAAATTCAAGCAGGCTGGGGATGCCGCGCCCGCCGAGGATGAATATCCAGGCGTAGGTGCGGATCAGGATGCTGGTCCAGAACGGCACGATGACCATGACCAGCAGGATGGTTTTCCATTTCGGGCTCGCCCTGACCGCCAGGAAATAGGCCAGCGGATAGGCGATCAGCAGCGCCGCGAGCGTGCCCGCCGGCGCCAGCATCAGCGTATTCTTGAAGGCCGTGAAGCGGGCCGGCAGGTTGGCGTATTGCGCGAAGGTGAAAGCCGGCACGTAACCGCCGGCCGGCGCCCGCTCGCCGAAACTGAAAACGGCGACAAAGACGAGCGGCAGGACGAGCATGATCAGGAACCACACGCTAGCCGGCATCAGCAGAAGCCTGTTGATCCATTTGCCTTGCATGGTTGCCTTCGCCCGTCCCGCCG
>DAOVHN010000676.1 GCA_030671915.1 Pseudomonadota bacterium | reverse complement strand
ATGCTGTCCCCGGTCCTGCTGCGCAAGATTTTGCCCAATTACGGGGACAGCAATTACGAGGACAGTAACTAATTTCTCGACGTTCTCACCGATCTACGGCAGCGTTTTCGCATGGCGAGGCGAAAGCGAAGGGCCAGAGTGGAAATAAGTATACTATCCTTGGAATTATAGTGAATAATCCGGGCTAAGAATATCGAATGCCAGAGCCCTCTTGTCGGAGCCGATCGCATGCCGGAGGAACATAACCACATGACCGACAAACATGACCGCATGACCGACGAACATGGCGGGCTTGCCGGAGAGCACCGGGACCCATTGATACGCTTCCTGCACAATATCATCCGGCACGCTGTCCGCGCCTTGGCGATTCTGATGGTGCTGGTGATCCTTTGGGGGATCGGCGACGTCGTGTGGATCCTGTATCTGAAGCTCAACGAACCGCCGATCATGCTGCTGAACATAGGCGACATTCTCCAGACCTTCGGGGCCTTCCTCGCCGTCCTGATCGCGATCGAGATTTTCATTAATATCACGGTCTATCTGCGCGAAGACGTGATCCACGTAAAGCTGGTCGTCGCGACCGCGCTGATGGCCGTTGCCCGGAAAGTCATCGTATTCGACTTCAAGGAAATTTCTTATGAATATGTCTGGGCTACCGCCGCTGTCGTTCTGGCGCTCGGCCTTACATACTGGTTGATCGCCAAGAAAACCTAGTGGTGTGAATCGGACGGGTGGCGCCCACGGGATCGCGTTTCCCGTCTGCCCGGCAGGAGGGTGCGCGCCGGCGAGGCGGCACATCGAATATACCTGCGATGTAATGGACACCCGCACCTTCCGGGAATTCCTCGGGTGGCCTGTACCGCGAAGGGCCGCCCGCCGGGTCAGAACTTCTGCAGGAACCGCACGATCCGCCGCGTGCGCTCGCTGAACAGCTTGGGTGTGTACCAGCTGCCGGCGGCGCGTTTGCCGGCTTCCGACAGGGTGGGGTAGGGGGCCATCGCGCCGGCCATCGCGCCGATCTTCCATTTGCCCGACACCGCCATGACCCAGGGCAGGATCAGCTCGCCGGCATGGGGGCCGACGATGGTGGCACCGACGATGCGCCCCTTGGCGTCGGTCACGATCTTGGCGAAGCCGTCGCCGTTGCGTTCGGCACTCGCCCTGTCGTTCTCGGCGAAGCCCCAGCGCAGCACATTGATGTTGTCGCCCAGCTTTTCCTTCGCCTGGGTATCGGTCAGCCCCACCTGCGCCAGTTCCGGGGCGGTGTAGGTGACCCAGGGCACGGCGTCATGGTTGGCCTTCGCCGGCAGCCAGAACAGCGCGTTGCGCAGCACGATGCCGCCGTGATAGCCGGCGACATGGGTGAACTGGTAGCCGCCCGCCACGTCGCCGATGGCGAAGACCCGCTTGTTGGTCGTGCGCAGCCGGGCATCCACCGCGATGCCTTTGGGACTGTATTCGATGCCGGCCTCTTCCAGGCCCAACCCGTCGACATTCGCCTTGCGTCCGGCGGCGACCAATAGATGCGAGCCCTGGATTTCCTCGGTCCCGCCATCCTTGCCGATCGTCACCGTAATGCCGCCGGCGCCGCCGCCGACCCGTTCGATGTCGATGCCCTCGCGGATGTCGATGCCCTCGGCCAGCATGCGGTGGCGCACCACGTCGGCGGCTTCCGGATCGTCGCGGCCCAGCAGGACGAACATTTCCAGCACCGTCACCCGGCAGCCCAACTGCCGGTGTGCCTGCGCCATCTCCGCGCCGATCGGCCCGCCACCGATTACGATCAGATGTTCGGGCCGCATCTCGAGATCGAAGATCGTCTCGTTGGTCAGTACCGGCACGTCCTCGATACCCGGGATCGGCGGGATCGCGGCGCT
>DAOVHN010000161.1 GCA_030671915.1 Pseudomonadota bacterium | reverse complement strand
GCGGAACACGCTGGACAACCCTTCGGCGATGGTGTCGCAATGCAGCAGTCCGCCGCCCATCGCCATGACCAGTATGACCTTCACCCGTTTGTCGTTCAGCAGCAGCTTGACGCCCTCGGCGACCTGCTCGCGGGTTGCCATGGGTCGCACATCCATGAAGTCGGCCGGTCGCCCGCCCGCGTCGATGACCATATCCATCGTCGCCAGGCCCAGACCGGCGCCCATGGTAAGAATGCCGATATCGCCGTCCATTCGGGCATAGTTGATCTCGAAACGGTCGGCCGCGCGTTCCTGCGGGTCGGTCTCGTCCTCGTCGCGCAGCTCTTCCAGTTCCGGATGGCGCCACATCGCGTTGTCGTCGATGATCATCTTGGCGTCCAGCGCAACGACATCGCCGTCGGTGGTCATCGCCAGCGGATTGATTTCGATCAGGCGTGCGTCAAGCTCCATGAAAGCCCGCCGGGCCTGGGCCAGCATGCTGGCCACTTTTTCGGCCTGGTCCTGCTGGATGGACAGAAACTCGGCCATCCCGGCTATACCCGCCCGGTCTGCGCCGTCCGGCCCGAAGGGAAGCTCATACAGGGTTTCGCGGCGCGCCAGCGTGCGCTCAACGCCGGTTCCGCCCTCGCGGCCGACCAGAACCACGACGCTGGCCTTTGCCCTGTGGACGAGGATGGCCGCGTATATCTCCCGGTCGACGTCGCATGCCTTTTCCACATAAACAGACTTGACCGCGATGCCTTCGGGGCCGGTCTGCGCCGTCACGATACGCTTGCCCAGCAAGCCGCGCGCGGCCGCCGCGGCCTCGTCGGGGGAAGACACCATCCGCACGCCGCCGGCCTGTGCCCGTGCGCCGGCATGGATCTGGGCTTTCACCACCCATGAGTCGCCGCTCAGCTTCCGTGCCGCGTCCGCAGCCTCTTCCGAGCTCGCCGCGAGTACGCCGTCGGGGATTGCCGCGCCGTATTCGCGCAACAGTGCCTTGGCCTGATATTCGTGAAGGTTCATTCGCTGTCCCGATCGTTCAGCCGCCGTTCAGCCGCGACCCAGTAGGCTATGGCCTGAATGACGGGGTTCTGTAAACCGTATTTCGATCTTCGATGGGCTCAGGTATACCACATACCAAAAGGTTCTCGCAAGGCCGAAGCAACGTATAAGGCCGTATTACATGATGTTTGTTTATATTAGGATATGGTAATTAAATTCAATTCACGCCTTACATTTTTTATGCTTGATCCAATCATTCATTTTGGTATGATTAAAAGCGTGGTATACCAAATGCCAAATACCTGTGTTGCGCACATGCGCCTCCAGGCGGTCGCCCAATAGAGGGATTGGCAGGGTAAAAACTGCGTCAATGGTCTGGCGATGGGTCTGCAATTGTGTATGATCCGCGTCTGAGCGTCCTGATAAGGGGCGTCGTTAAAGTAGAAATAAGAACCATAGCTGTTGAGGAGGCTAATGCTCATGAATAAGATCCGTAAAATTGGTACGGGTGTTGCGGTCGCCGCGGTTGCGGCCACGGCACTGACCTACAGCTCCGTCGCGTCATTCGCGTGGGAGCCCAACAAGCCGATCGAGTTCGTCATCATGGCGGGCAAGGGCGGCGGCGCCGACAAGATGGCCCGTCTGATGCAATCCGTCGTTGAAAAACACAAAATGTCGGCGATGCCGCTGCTGCCGGTGAACAAGCCGGGCGGTTCCGGTGCCGAGGCGCTGGTTCATCTGAACGGCAAAAAGGGCGCAGACGCGAACCATACCATCATGGTGACGCTGAACAGCTTCTACACGACCCCGCTGCGTCAGCCGGCGCTTGGCGTGGATCCGCTGTCCTTCGCGCCAATCGCGCGCATGGCGGAAGATACCTTCCTGCTGTGGGTCCACAAGGACTCGGGCATCAAAGACGTCGACGGCTTCGTCAAGGCCGCTAAGGCAAAGGGCAACGACTGGATCATGGCCGGTACCGGCAAGGCGTCTGAAGACAACCTGCTCACCGATTTCCTGAATTCGGCATACGGGCTCAGCATGAAGTATGTGCCTTACAAGGGCGGCGGCGCGGTCGCCAAGCAGCTGGCTGGCCAGCATGCCAATTCGACCGTTAACAATCCGTCGGAGCAGGAAGGCTTCTACGCGGCGGGCGACACGGTGCCGATTGCCGCCTTTACGGACGAGCGCATGGCGATGTTCCCCGATGCCCCGACTTTCAAGGAGCTTGGCAAGGACTTCGAATATTACATGCAGCGCAGCGTCGTTGGCGCGCCCAAGATGTCTGCGGAAGCCCTGGCTTATTATCAGGGCCTGTTCAAGAACGTCTTCGATTCCGACGAATGGCAGGCATATCGCAAGAAGAAGAGCCTGCGCGGCGATCTCATCAGTGGTGACGCGATGAAGGTCTATTGGCAGACCAACAATGAAATTCATCGCCAGATGCTGATCAAGATGGGCGCCATCAAAGGCTAACATCGAAAACGGCAACAAGACCGACCATTATTTCAAGATAGTATCGAGGGGGGGTGATCATGAGACGTGCGGAACTTGTTACAGCGTTACTCATGGCGGCCCTCTCGATCTATCTGATGGTCAAGAGCGCGGAACTCCCCATAGGCTGGGTGCCGGACGAAGGGCCGGGCGGCGGTTCGTTCCCCTTCTGGCTGTCGGCGGCCATGCTGCTGAGCTGTCTGTGGATCCTGTACAACTGGTATCGCCGGACCTCCCCGCCCTCGCAGTCGGATGAGCCCTTCATGGACTCCTACGCCGCGCGATCGTTTGCTCTCGCCGGCGGCGGCGTGACGGCGATGATTGCACTGGTTCATGTGGTAGGGATGTATGGTGCGGTTCCGCTCTTCCTTATTTTTTACATCAGGTTCCTGGGCCGGCATTCCTGGACCACCACGGTATCGATAGCCGTCGGAGCCACGGTCGGGGCATTCTTCTTCTTCGACGTGGCGCTGAGGATCGTGCTGCCGAAGGGTTATCTGGAACCGCTTTTCATTCCGCTTTATTCGATTTTCCTCTGAACGGGGAATACTGGCGCTTCACACCAGGCCATGAAGTCCACGCCCGGACTCCGGCCTGAAGGTCGAGGATAGGTTCAAGTCATGGAAATTCTGGGTCTTCTTGGAAACGGGTTTCTGGTCGCGTTCGAGCCCCTGAATCTGGGACTGATCATCTTCGGGGTGACGGTCGGGCTGTTCATCGGCGCGATGCCCGGACTGGGTTCCGTCAACGGCGTGGCGATCCTGCTGCCAATGACCTTCCTGGTACCGCCGGCCTCGGCCATGATTTTCCTGGCCGCCATCTATTATGGGGCCATGTATGGCGGCGCCATCAGTTCGATCATGCTTGGGATACCGGGCGCGTCGACCGCGGTGGCGACGACGTTCGATGGGCGCCCGCTGGCGCTGCAGGGCAAGGCGGATACGGCGCTTGTGGTTGCCGCGACGGCCTCCTTTATCGGTGGCACGGTCTCCATTCTGCTGTTCACCGGCTTCGCCCCGGCGCTGGCCCACATCGCGCTGGATTTCGGCGACCCCGAGATTTTCGCGCTGATGCTGCTGGCCTTCGCCACCTTCGTCGGCCTTAGCGGCGACGATATCCCCAAGACCATCTTCTCGATCTGTATCGGCCTGGTGTTCAGCGCCGTCGGCCTCGATATCATGAGCGGCGAGCCGCGGCTGGTCTTCATGAATATCACCGGCTTCATGCATGGCATCAACTTCCTGGTGCTGGCCATCGGCGTCTATGGCATCGGCGAGATGCTATGGACCATCGAGGTCACCCGGGGCGAAACGCAGATGTCCAAGGCCACCATTAGTCTCCGCCGCATCGTCGGCCACTTCGGGGAGATGATGCGGATCTGGAAAAGCTGGACCCTCGGCTCCTTCCTGGGCTTCTTCGTCGGCATCCTGCCGGCGGCGGGCGCCACGCCGGGCTCTTTGATGGCCTACGGCGTCGCCAAGATGACCGCTAAGAATCCTCGCGATTTCGGCAAGGGCGAGCCGGCCGGCGTGGCGGCGCCCGAAGCCGCGAACAACGCGGCCTCCACGGGATCGATGCTGCCGATGCTGACCCTGGGTATTCCCGGCTCGCCGACCACGGCAATCCTGCTGGGCGGCATGGTGATCTGGGGCCTGGTGCCCGGGCCTCGCCTGTTCATCGACGAGACGGTATTCGTCTGGAGCCTGATCGCCAGCCTTTATGCGGCTAACCTGTTCGCCTTCCTTATCAATGTCGCCTTCGTGCCGGTATTCCTGTGGATGCTGAAGATGCCCTTCACCATCCTGGCGCCGACCATTTTCGTGCTCAGTCTGATCGGCGGCTACGCGCCGACCCAGGACATGCACGATGTCTGGCTGATGCTGATCTTCGGCGTGGGTGCCTATATGCTGCGCAAGCTGGACTATCCGCTGGCGCCGGCGGTGCTTGCGATCGTGTTGGGCCCGATCGCCGAGCCCAAGATGCGCCAGTCCCTGCTGATTTCGGGCGGCGACTTCTCGGTGTTCTTCACCCGCCCCATCGCCGGACCGATCACCATTATCGCGATTATCCTGATCCTGCTGCCGGTGTTCCAGCTTATCCGCCGGAAAATCAAGGAAAGTCGGCAGGCCGGATGAGATTCCACGCCGCCCGCGAGAAAACGGTTTATCCGGGCCGGTAATGATGCCATTTATGCCGCGCCGCAAAGAAAAATGCTGCGATGCGGTATGGTTCGACAGGTTAACAGGCTGAACAAACATGAATATTCACGAGTATCAAGCCAAGACGCTGCTGGGCAAATTCGGGGTCGCGGTTCCGCGCGGCGTCGTCGCCTATACGGTCAAGGAGGCCGAGGATGCGGCGAAGGATCTCGGCGGCCCGGTCTGGGTCGTCAAGAGCCAGATCCATGCCGGCGGACGTGGTGCCGGCCGCTTTAAGGGCGACGAGGCCGGCAAGGGCGGTGTGCGTGTCGTCAAATCCGTCGATGAGGTCCGCGAGAACGCCGACGAAATGCTCGGCGCGGTCCTGGTGACCAAGCAGACCGGGCCCCAGGGCAAGGAGGTCAAGCGCCTCTATATCGAAGAGGGCTGCGACATCGCGCGCGAGCTTTATCTCAGCCTGCTGGTGGATCGCGCGACCAGCCGCATCACCCTGATGGCCTCGACAGAGGGCGGCATGGAGATCGAGGAAGTCGCGGCGGAAACGCCGGAGAAGATTATCACGGTCGATATCGACCCGGCGAGCGGCTTCATGCCCTATCACGGACGCCAGATCGCCTTCGCGCTTGGCCTCGAGGGCAAACAGGTCGGGTCCGCGGTGAAATTCCTTTCGGCTATGTACAAGGCCTTCACCTCGCTGGACGCCAGTATGGTCGAGGTCAACCCGATGGTCGTGACCGGCGCGGGCGAGATCATCGCGCTCGACGGTAAGATGAATTTCGACGACAACGCGCTCTACCGGCACCCCGATGTCGCCGACCTGCGCGACGAGGACGAGGAAGACCCCGCCGAACTCGAAGCCAGCAAACACGAACTCAATTACATCAAGCTCGACGGCAATATCGGCTGCATGGTGAATGGCGCGGGCCTGGCCATGGCGACGATGGACATCATCAAGCTGCGTGGCGGAGATCCGGCGAACTTCCTGGACGTCGGCGGCGGCGCCACCAAGGAACGCGTCGCCAAGGCCTTCAAGATCATCCTGTCCGACGCCAATGTCGAGGGCATCCTGGTCAATATCTTCGGCGGCATCATGCGCTGCGACGTCATCGCCGAGGGCGTCGTCGCAGCCGCGCGCGAGGTCAGCCTGCAGGTGCCCCTGGTGGTGCGGCTGGAAGGCACCAATGTGGACCTGGGCAAAAAAATCCTGGCCGAGTCCGGCTTGCCGATCCTGTCGGCCGATGATCTGGGCGACGCCGCGGAAAAAATCGTTAAAGCGGTGAAGGAGGCAAGCTGATGGCCGTACTGGTCGACAAGAACACGAAGGTCATCTGCCAGGGCTTCACCGGTTCGCAGGGCACCTTCCATTCCGAACAGGCGATCGCCTACGGTACCCGGATGGTCGGCGGTGTCACGCCGGGCAAGGGCGGTTCCAGGCATCTCGACCTGCCCGTCTTCGATACGGTGGCCGACGCGGTCGGGGAAACCGG
>DAOVHN010000207.1 GCA_030671915.1 Pseudomonadota bacterium | reverse complement strand
TCCTGGCAGGGCGCGCGGCCGGTCGTTTTCGGTTTCATGGCCATGACGGTTTTCACCATCGGCAGCATGTCCATGGCCTCGCGCCAGCCGCCCGGCGGTTCGGGCTGGCGCAGGAAGGCCAGCGCCTCGCCGATCGCCCGCAACTCATGCGGCTCGCGCCCCATGCCCCAGGCCACGCGCTCTGTCGTGCCGAACAGGTTCGCCAGCACCGGCATGTCGAATTTTCGCCCGTCGGCGCCGACCACGTTCTCGAACAGCACCGCCGGGCCTTCGTCGGCCAGCAGCCGCGTCTGGATTTCCGTGATCTCCAGTTCGGTCGAGACCGGCGCGGAAACCCGCACCAGCCGGCCGTTGCTTTCCAGATGGTCGATGAAATCGCGAAGGGATGAATAGGGCATGATACGCGCGCCGGGTTGTTCCCGCCCTATACAGACCGTCTCGCCCATGGCGTCAAGTCTGCGAGCCTTCATCCCGCCACGTTGTTATGTTATTTTGGGCCCGTCAAGCGGAGAGAGAGCGCGCAATGGCCAAGACATACTGGGTGGTCGGCGGCGAATATGTCGACACGGATTTCATCATGATCGCGGGCGGCGGCGAGCCCGGGCGGCATGGGCCGTTCACGTCCTATGAAGACGCCAAGGACGAGTGGGCGCGCCTGTCCTGGGAACATATCGACGACGCCCATGTCCGCTATACCATCGATACCGAGGACGCCCGCGCCTATTGGGTGGTCGGCGGAGAATACACCGATACCGGTTTCGAGGAGCTCGTCGACGGCCGGCAAGAAGAACGCTTTGGCCCGTTCCAGTCCTACAAGGAAGCGCAGGCCCTGTGGCAGCAAATGTCGTGGAAGCATATCGATGACGCGCATGTGCGCTACCGGATCGACCATGTCTGAGCCACATGCCTGAGACCAGAGCCAAACTCGATCGCGCGCGCGGGTACCCCTACGCGATACCCGAGGCGTCCTATGTCTGGCGGGCCGGCGAGGTTGCCGCCTTCGATCCCGCCATGCGCAAGGACAGGACGCCGGTGCTGGCCATCGGGTCGAACCAGTCGCCGCGGCAACTGACCCGCAAATTCGGCGACGAGGGCGAAATTCCCGTCCAGCGCGCGCGGCTGCGGGACTTCGACATTTATTATTCGGCTCATATCACCGGTTACGGGTCTGTCCCCGCCATGCTGCAGCACGCGCCCGGCGCGGAAGTGACGTTATCGGTCAACTGGCTGGACGGGCGGCAACTCGATGTCATGCACGGCACGGAACTTTATGCGGCGAAATATCAATATGCGGTGATCGAGGATATCGAGCTGGCGCTGGATTGCGGTACGGACCTTGATTTCGTCCATCTCTATGTCGGCGTGAACGGCCATCTGCTGCATGGCGGCGACGCCGTTGCGCTATCCGCCATGCCGGCGAAAGGCCGGCGCCCGAAGGCGCTGACGACGGCGGAAGTTCTGGAAATCGTGCGCGAGCGCTTTTCACCCGGCGACGGCGCGGACGAGTTCGTGCTCAAACTGGTGGAGGATTCTGGATTCCGGGCTGCCTGCACCGAGGCGATCTCGACCGACGCGGTTTCCTTCGGGCACCCCGCCCGACCGGCCGGCGCCGAATCCGGCCGGGCCGGGTGGGAATGAATGATTACTGGGCGCTGTAGCCCACCGTCCTGGATTCGACAACCGCACCGGTCTCGTCGACAACGTCGACAACCCAGTCGCCACGCCATTCCGGCAGCAGCGTTTTGCTGGAATGGACCCGCCAACGCGACGCCCGCACGTTAAAGCTGACCTCGGCCATGACCGTGCCGTTGAGAGACCAGCGATGGGTCACGGTGGTGCCGTCCATATGGCGCAGCTCGGTGAAAAAGAACACCTTATCCGCATCGGGACCGATCGCCGAAAGCTCGTCCGTGGGTTCGCGGTCAAGAATCGAACTGGTGAACTGCGCGCGCGAGACTGTGGGCTCGGCGGACATGGCGGGCAGGGGCGCCATCACGACAAACGCCAACGCCAAAACAAACCGGGTAAGCTGTTTCATTCTATTCTTCCTACGTCACGGGGGCAAAAAATCGGTGTTTATTTGTACAGGACACTACTTAAGCAGGACTTAACGGAAAAATCCGTGACACTGGCCTCGCCAACACTATATGAGGATTCATACCACCAAGCCTTGCCGGCTGCTTCGCTAAATCCAGAAAATCTACCGTGAGGAATCATGTCTTACCATTTCAGCAAGACACTGGACTGTTCTTTCGATCAGGCCATTGAAGACGTCACCGCCGCGCTTCAGGAAATCGATTTCGGCATCCTGTGCACGATCCCCGTCAGCGAAAAACTCAAGGGCGCGCTGGACGTCGATATCCCCCGCTACACCATTCTCGGCGCATGCAATCCGGCCTTCGCCTACAAGGCGCTGCAATGCGAGAACAAGATCGGCGTGATGCTGCCCTGTAATTTCGTCGTCCAGCAGAAGGAAGACGGCAAGGTCGAGGTGTCGGCGGTCGATCCCATCGCCTCCATGGCCGCCATCGAGAATGCCGATCTCGGCGCGCTCGCCGTCGAGGTCCAGGGCCTTATCAAGGGCGTGATCGACAAACTCTGACGTTCAGGTGCGGCCGGCCGCGATAATTCCGGCCAGCAGGATCAGCCCGAACCATTTGTTGGACTTGAACTTGGCCAGGCAGTCTTGCGGCGAGTCGATATCGACATCCGCCGCCTGCCAGGTCAGTTGCAGGGCCACCGCCGCCAGGCCGATATAGAACGGCCAGGCCATGCCGGCGGCCCAGCCCGACGCGCCCAGCATCAGGACCGTTACCCCGTAGAACAGGAACAGGAAGGGCCGGGTCCGCCCGCCCAGTCGCCGGGCGCTGGACTTGACGCCGATCAGCGCGTCGTCCTCCTTGTCCTGGTGGGCGTAGATCGTGTCGTAGCCGAGGGTCCAGAAGAAACCCGCCGCATACATCAGCAACGGCGCCGGGGACAGGCTTCCCGCCACCGCCGCCCAGCCGACCAGCGCACCCCAGTTGAAGGTCAGCCCAAGCCAGGCCTGCGGCCACCAGGTGATGCGCTTCATGAAGGGATAGGGGAAGACCAGCAGCAGTGCGGCCACGCCAACCGCGATGGCGAAATTGTTGAAGCTGACAAGAACAGCCAGCCCGAGCAGCATCTGCAGCAACAGGAAAACGATCGCGCCGCGCACCGTCACGTCGCCGCTGGGAATCGGGCGCGTCGCGGTGCGCGCGACTTGTCCATCGAATTCCCGGTCGGTGATGTCGTTCCAGGTGCAGCCCGCCCCGCGCATCACCACCGCGCCGACCCCGAACAGCAGGATGTACCACGGGCTGGGCCATGCCGGTTGCGGGCCGGCGGCGGTCGCCAGCGCGGTGCTCCACCAGCAGGGCAGCAGCAGCAGCCAGGTTCCGATCGGGCGGTCGAGGCGCGCCAACCGCAGCCAGGGACGCGCCCAGGCTGGGGCGAAACGGTCGACCCAGCTTCCGCGCGGGATATCCGAGGCGTTGCTTTGCGTATGATCGCTCATGGGCTAATCTTGACGCCCCTTGCCCCGCGGGACAAGCTCGACAGCATATCACAGGCAGGAAATTCCCGGCATGACCGACAGGCCCCGAACAAGATTGTTCGTTGAAGGCGATCTTGCCGGTGGCGCGATGGTGGAATGCGGCCGCGAGCAGGCCCATTACCTGGTCCATGTCTTGCGCCTGGCGCCCGGTGACCCGGTGGCGTTGTTCAACGGGCGCGACGGCGAATGGCTGGCGCGGATCGACAAGGTCGGCAAGAAGTCGGCCATCCTGGCGGTGAACAGCCAGCTTCGCCCGCAGGCGCCGGAACCCGATCTCTGGCTGGTCTTTGCGCCGGTGAAGCGCGCGCCCCTGGATTTCCTGGTGAGCAAGGCGACGGAGCTGGGCGTATCGGCGCTGATGCCCGCCATAACGCGCCGTACCGTTGTCGAGCGCGTAAAGCGGGAACGCATGACGGCCAACGCCATAGAGGCCGCCGAGCAATGCGAACGGCTGACCGTACCGCGCATCGAGGACGCCAGATCCTTATCACAAATTCTTGATTCCTGGCCCGCCGAACGTCGCATCCTGCTCTGCGCCGAGGCCGGGGAGGCCATGCCGATCAACGATTTTCTGCGGGGGGCGGACCCCGGCGGACCCTGGGCGGTTCTGACCGGTCCCGAGGGTGGATTCGAACAAACGGAGCTTGACCTGCTGCATAAATTTCCCAATGTAAACGCCGTCGGACTCGGGCCTCGCATTCTTCGGGCCGACACTGCCGCCCTGGCGGCGCTGGCCTGCTGGCAGGCCGTGCTGGGCGACTGGCGAAACCGCCCCCCGGGGCGCAACTGAAACAAGCAAATTATACAGCAAGCAAGGCCCAAAATATGTCAGCACTTTCAAGCGACGGCGGCAGCCAAATTACGGACAAGCGGCAACTGGTCGAATATTTTGAGCGCGGCAACAAGCCCCGCGAAGCCTGGCGCATCGGCACCGAGCACGAGAAGTTCGTCTACGATCTGGCTGGTCACAGGCCGCTGGCCTATGAGGGCTCGCCCGGCATCAAGGCGCTGCTGGAAGGGCTGCGGCGGTTTGGCTGGGAACCGGTTTACGAGGGCGACAATATCATCGCGCTACGCATGGCCGACGGCTGCTCCATCACGCTGGAGCCGGGCGGCCAGTTTGAGCTTTCCGGCGCGCCGGTGGAAAATATCCACCAAACCTGCAGCGAGGTGAACGAGCATCTGCGCGAGGTCAAGGAAGTCTGTGGCGAGATGGGGGCCGGCATGATCGGCCTTGGTTTTCACCCGAAGGCCAGCCGTGAGGAAATTCCCTGGATGCCCAAGGGCCGCTACAAGATCATGCGACGTTACATGCCGACGCGCGGCGATCTGGGGCTCGATATGATGACCCGAACCTGCACGGTGCAGGTGAACCTGGACTTTTCGTCCGAGGCCGACATGGTCAAGAAATTCCGTGTCGCGCTGGCGCTGCAGCCGATCGCCACCGCGCTGTTCGCCAACTCGCCTTTTACAAAGGGCAAGCCGAACGGGTTCCTGAGCTATCGCAGCCAGATCTGGACCGACACCGATCCCGACCGGTCGGGCATGCTGCCCTTTGTGTTCGACGAGGGCTTCGGTTTCGAACGCTGGGTCGATTACCTCCTCGATGTGCCGATGTATTTCGTCTACCGCGACGGCGACTATATAGACGTCGCCGGCAAGTCGTTTCGCGACTTCATGGCCGGCAAACTGGAGGGTTTCGAGGGCGAGGCCCCCAGCATCAGCGACTGGGTCGACCATATGACCACCGCCTTCCCCGAGGTGCGGCTGAAGCATTTCCTGGAAATGCGCGGCGCCGACGGCGGGCCCTGGCGGCGACTCTG
>DAOVHN010000047.1 GCA_030671915.1 Pseudomonadota bacterium | reverse complement strand
GCTCGCCCACCACCGTGTCATATCCCTTGGGCAGCCGGTGAATGAAACCGTCCGCCGCCAGCAATAGGGCATCATCAGCAGCCGCCCGTGCCAGAAGGAAAGGATGAAGGGCTTACCGGCCTTGAGAAAGGATTCGGGTATATCCTCGCCCTCGATCCGCCAGCGGCCCGTCCAGCGCACAAGCCTGATGTAAAGGGCGCCGGCGAAGCAGGCCGCCGCCATCGCCGCGTCGCTTTGCAGGATCTTTTTCACGGCCGTGTCATTCGGCGGATTCGGCTGCGATTTCTTCGGGTGCCTCGTCGCTGAACTGCATCTTGCTCAGGCGGGCGTAAAGCCCATCGCCCGCGGACAGTTCCGCATGCGAGCCCGACTCGACGATCCGGCCCCGGTCGAACACATGGATGATGTCGGCATCGACGACGGTCGACAGGCGATGTGCGATGACAATGGTGGTGCGGCCTTTCATCAGGCGTTTCAACGCCGCCTGGACCTTGCGTTCCGATTCAGTGTCCAGCGCCGAGGTCGCCTCGTCCAGCAGCAGGATCGGCGCATTCTTCAGCATAGCGCGCGCGATCGACAGGCGCTGGCGCTGGCCGCCCGACAGGATTACCCCGCGCTCGCCGACCACAGTGTCATATCCCTTGGGCAGCCGGCGAATAAAGCCGTCCGCCGCCGCCGCCTTCGCCGCGGCAACGATTTCCTCCTCCGTCGCGTCCGGCCGGCCATAGGCGATGTTGGTCCGCACCGTGTCGTCGAACAGCATGGTGTCCTGGGAGACCAGCCCGATCGCGGCGCGGACCGAGTCCAGAGTCGCACCCCTGATATCCTGGCCGTCGATGGTCACCGCGCCTTTTCCCACGTCGTAGAAACGGGGAATCAGGTTCAGCACCGTCGACTTGCCGGCGCCGGACGGGCCGACCAGCGCCACCACCTTGCCCGTCGGCGCGTCCATCGTAACCTCGGACAGCGTCGGGATATCGTTGCCATAGGAAAAGTCGACGCCCTGCAGCCGTACATGGCCTCCTGTTACCGCCAGCGGCCTGGCATCCGGCGCCTCGTCGATCGTGCGGCGATAGTCCACGATATGGAAGACCCGTTCCGCCGCCGCCAGCCCCTGCTGGAGGCTGATATTCAGGTTCGCGATCCGCCGCATCGGTTGATAGGCCATCAGCATGGCGGCGAAGAAGGCCATGAAGGCGCCCACGGTGATCTGGCCACGGGTCGCCTGATAGCCGCCGTAGGCCAGGATTGCGGCGAAGACCAGCCCGCCCAGCGCCTCCAGCGTCGGCACGGCCCGCGCACGGGTCTTAGCCGCCTTGAAATACAGGCCCTTGAGGGTCAGGAACATGCCGGCGGCGCGTTCCGTCTCGTAGCGCTCCATTCCGTAGGCCTTGACCTGGCGGATGCCCTTCAGCACGTCGTCCAGAAAGCTGGTCAACTGGCCGTATTCCGCCTGTGTCGTGCGCACCACCCTGCGCATCCGCCGCCCCAGCCGGGTTACGAAAATGGCGGCGACGGGGAAGACGATGAAGGTAATCAGCGACATGCGCCAGTTCACGTAGAACATGACCCCGATCAGCGCCACGGTCGTCAGCCCGTCGCGAATCAGGCCGGTGAAGGAATTGGACAAGGCGTCGCGCATCACGAAAACGTCCGAGATGAACCGGGAAATCAGTGTGCCGGTGGGGTTCTTGTCGATATAGGCGAGGTCCGCCCCGACGACCCGGTCGAACATCTGGATCTGGATTTTCCGGATGATCTCCAGCGCCAGCCCCTGCATCAGCAAAGTCTGGCCGTAAGTTGCGAAACCCTTGACCATTACTATGCCGACAAAGGCGAGCGGCAATATCCAGAGCAATTCCTCGTTACCCTCGACCAGCAATTCATCGAGCGCGGGTTTCACCATCCACGCCTGGGCGCCGGTGGCCGCCGCCGCCAGAATCATGCAAAGCGTGGCCGCGGCGATTTTGCCCAGATTGTGGCTCAGGTAGTCCCGCCACAGGCGCTTGGCGAGCTGCCATGGCGACTGCTCGGGCGACTGGTTTTTTCTGGTCTCGTCGGTCAATCTCTCACTCCACTAGCGCCGCTGATATACCATGCCACGGTCCGGGCGGCCAATGCCGCTCATCGGCGGTCTTCCGTTGTCAGGCCGCGCCGGCGCAGGCATCCTTCGTAGACCGCCACCCGGTATGCTTCCGCGTCCATTGCGATGAGTTTACGCTGCACCTCGCTCTTGTCTGGACGGCCGGCTTCATGCTGTTCCAGCTGGGCGATTTCCTGCTCTATCTGCCCGGCCGCCCGGGCCTGGGCCAGTTCGGCGCAGGTCCTCCTGTCGTCGGGTGCCGACGTGCATGCGGCCAGAGCGGCGCCCGCCGCCGTCAGTGTCGCGAGTTTGCGCATGGCTGCATATATGGGGGAGGACCGGTCGCATCGCACCAAAAAAAAGCCGCGCGGGTTATCGCGCGGCTAAAGTCTGTATAAGGGAGGAAACGCCCAAAAAGGGCTGCAACAAGAACCTGAATTCATATTGCAACGCAGCATATATATTGCGACTGCGAAGAGTGCAAGGGGAAAATTACAGGAAACCTGCTTAAAAATTCGTGAATTCAACGGCTAATACGAAACGCCATCAATGTGCAACGCACAAAACTCGCGGAATTCCGGGGTTTCTGAATGTCTACAAACAATATAGGCGGCCCGATTGCGTCACAACGCCGCAATCAGACGTTCGCGGCGCGTGGCGGCGATAGCTCCCACATATTCCATATCGCCAGGGCGAACAGCACCACAGCGCCGCCCTGGTGCAGCACGGCAAGCGAAATCGGCACCACCAGCAGCAACGTGAAAACACCCAGTACGATCTGCAGCGCGACCATGGCGCCCAGCAGATTGGCGACCGTCCGCGCCCGCGCCGGCAGTCCGGCGGATCGCGCGCGGAACCAGTAGACGCCGGCGACGATCGCCGTCAGGTAGGCCAGTATGCGGTGGCCGAACTGGACCGTCGAATGGTTCTCGAAAAAATTCAGCCAGAAGGGCGACAGCGCGGCGAAATCGTCCGGCAGCAGCCCGCCATCCATCAAGGGCCAGGTATTGTTGATGAAACCGGCATTGATGCCGGCCACCATGCCGCCCGATAGGATGGTGACGAAGGCGGTTGCCGCGGTGGCCCGGGAAAGCCGGCGCAGCCCGGCCGGCGACGCGGCGCGCTCTTCTCCGCGCGCCAGCAGCCCGATGGCCAGCCACAGCAGATAGCCCAGGATCGCTATGGCGACGCCGAGATGGATTGTCAGGCGGTACTGGCTGACATCGTCGCGGTCGACGAAGCCGCTCTTGACCATCCACCAGCCGATCAGCCCCTGGAATCCGCCCAGGAAAAGCAGGGCCACGAGATGCGGGATCATCGGGCGCTCGATACGGCGGCGGATGACGAACCAGATCAGCGGCAGGCCGAAGACCAGCCCGATCAGCCGGCCCCATACACGGTGGATATATTCCCACCAGAAGATCGTCTTGAAACCTTCCAGGTCCATGCCGGGGAACTGGATCCGGTATTCGGAAGTATCGCGGTAGCGGTCGAAGACGCGCTGCCATTCCGCCTCGCTCAATGGCGGAATCCAGCCGATCAACGGCCGCCATTCGGTCATCGACAGGCCCGATTCGGTCAGCCGCGTGATACCGCCGATCACCACCATCAGCGCCACCATTGCGCTGCAGGTCAGAAGCCAGATGGCGATATTGCGGCGGTTCGCGTAATCGCCGGCGGAAACAGCGCTGTCCATTAACCTGATCTCCTTTGGCCGGAATCGGCGCGACTATAGCGGCGCCGCGCACAAGCCGCCATAACTGATCAAGTCCGATGGTGCGTCTGATTGACGCTAGTGGAGTAAATCAGACGCCAATGCGCTCGATCATCCCGGCCGAAAGGCAAAAAACCACATCCTGCGGCACATCGAGGGCGAACATTTCGTCGGGGGTCATGCCACAATATATCCCGCGCAAAACCCTGCCGAACTCGCCATGCGCAACGACTATTTTCTCCCTGATGGCAGAGGTGTCGTGCAGCCACTGGCGCACACGTTCCGCCATCATCGCGTAGCTTTCGCCGCCCGGCGGTGCAAAGTCCCACCGATCCTGTTCGAACCGCCGCCAGTTTCCGGGGTCGGCAGCCGCAATCTCCGCAAAAGTCATACCCTCCCAGCGGCCGAAGCTGATTTCCTTCAGAAGGTCGTCGGTAGGCAGGCTGGCCGAATCCCGGCCCAGCGGGCCGCAAATGGCTTCGGCGGTGCGCAGGGCCCTTTCCAGGGGGCTGGCGATAATCGGGATGCCGTCGCCGGCGCCGATCAGTTGCCGCAAAAGCATGCCGATGCCGTGCGCCTGTTTCAGGCCCCGCTTGGTAAGGGCGGAATTGCTTTGCCCCTGAAGGCGGCCCTCGCGATTCCACTCGGTCTCGCCGTGGCGCACCAGATAAATTGTCCCAACCGCTTCCATCCGCCCTCCCGCCGAATTTTCGGGTCGACTATATAGGGGGCAGCGGCGATATCAAATTGCCGGAGGCGCGGCCTTCAATGCAACACCAGTTGGACGTCCGCCATGCGGAATTCCGCGGGGGCGATGACGCCGCGCTGGCCGATGCTCACCGAATGCAGCCGGCCCTCGATATTGTTTTGCCAGTAGTCGAGAAATTTGCGCAGCACCGGATAGCGCGGAGCGATATCCAGGGTCTGCCATATGAATGTTTGAAGCAAATCCGGATGGTCCGGCAGGTGATAAAGAATCTCGGCCGTTGTCAGCCGGTAATCCATCATCTGACGTTCAAGATCGCTCATAAGCGGGTACTCCCGGCAGTTGAACCAGTTCTCCCGGTCTGCTCCGGATTGCCGGCCTGGCTTCCCAACCCCAAAATCAGCTTGCCCGCCGGCATCGTCGCGATTGTTTTCTCCAACCAACATAAAATATACAGGATGGAAATGAATAATCTATTAAAAACAGTACATTAGCAGCAAGCTATGGAGAGTGCTGCCAACCGCGGCCGAAATCTGCTCCGGCGATCGGAAGCCCGCTTGCCCGAGGCTATAGCTTGACATTGGCGCCGCCATTCCTTACGTCGTTGGCACTCACCGGGCCGGAGTGCTAACAAAAGGACGCCAACAGGTTTCCCAAGGCGCGTCGGACCGGCATGTTCAACATCTTCAGGGATCGCAGGAGAATATCGAATGAGCTTCAGGCCTTTGCACGACCGTGTTCTGGTTCGCCGTTTGGAAGGGGAAACCAAGACCGCGGGTGGCGTCATCATTCCCGACACCGCGCAGGAAAAGCCCCAGGAAGGCGAGATCGTCTCCGTCGGTTCGGGCGCGCGCTCGGAAGACGGCAAGGTGACCCCGCTGGACGTCAAAAAGGGCGACAAGGTCCTTTTCGGCAAGTGGTCCGGCACCGAGGTCAAGATTGACGGTGAGGAACTCATCATCATGAAAGAGTCCGACATCATGGGGATCATCGGCAAAAAGTAATTCGCCGCCCCGAGACATTGTCGCGACCAGACGAATCGAGCGGCCGGCATGGACCGGCTGGCACATGATACCGGCGCCCAGGCCCGATGGCGGGGCGCGGATAGAAGAGGCAAAACATTATGGCTGCTAAAGACGTTAAATTTTCAACCGACGCACGCGACCGCATGCTCAGGGGGGTCGACATCCTGGCCGACGCGGTAAAGATTACGCTGGGCCCCAAGGGCCGCAACGTCGTGCTCGACAAGGCCTTCGGCGCGCCGCGCATCACCAAGGACGGCGTCACCGTCGCCAAGGAAATCGAACTTGCCGACAAGTTCGAGAACATGGGCGCCCAGATGGTCCGTGAAGTCGCCAGCAAGACCAACGACATCGCCGGCGACGGCACCACCACAGCGACCGTGCTGGCCCAGTCGATCGTGCGCGAGGGCTGCAAGGCGGTCGCCGCCGGCATGAACCCGATGGACCTGAAGCGCGGCGTCGACATGGCCGTCGAGGCAGTGGTCGTGGATCTCGCCAAGCGCGCCCGCAAGGTGAAGTCCAGCGAGGAAGTCGCCCAGGTAGGCACCATCTCGGCCAATGGCGACGAGGAAGTCGGCGGCTACATCGCCCAGGCGATGGAGAAGGTCGGCAACGAGGGTGTCATTACGGTCGAGGAAGCCAAGTCGCTCTATACCGAACTCGACGTCGTCGAGGGCATGCAGTTCGACCGCGGTTATCTCTCGCCCTATTTCGTGACCAACCCCGAGAAAATGACTTGCGAGCTGGAAAACGCCTACATCCTGCTGCATGAAAAGAAGCTGTCGAACCTGCAGGCGATGCTTCCCGTTCTGGAGGCCGTCGTCCAGTCGAGCCGTCCGCTGGTGATCATCGCCGAGGACATCGAGGGCGAGGCCCTGGCCACCCTGGTGGTCAACAAGCTGCGCGGCGGCCTGAAGGTTGCGGCCGTCAAGGCCCCGGGCTTCGGCGATCGCCGCAAGGCCATGCTGGAGGACATCGCGATCCTGACCGGCGGCCAGGTTGTGTCCGAGGATCTCGGCATCAAGCTCGAGAACGTGACTCTGGACATGCTGGGCTCGGCCAAGAAGATCGACATCGACAAGGACAACACCACTATTGTCGAAGGCGGCGGCACGAAGGGCGACATCAAGGCCCGCTGCGGCCAGATCCGCGGCCAGATCGATGAGACCTCCTCGGACTATGACAAGGAGAAGCTGCAGGAGCGGCTGGCCAAGCTGGCCGGCGGCGTCGCGGTAATCCGCGTTGGCGGTGCCACCGAGGTTGAGGTGAAGGAGCGCAAGGATCGCGTCGACGACGCGATGAACGCTACCCGCGCCGCGGTCGAGGAAGGCATCGTTATCGGCGGTGGCGCGGCCCTGATGCGCTCCATCAAGGCGCTCGACAAGGTCACCCCGGACAATGACGACCAGAAGGTCGGCGTGTCCATCGTGCGCCGCGCCCTGCAGGCCCCGATCCGCCAGATCGCCGAGAATGCCGGCGAAGACGGCTCGATCGTTGCCGGCAAGGTTGGCGAGAGCAAGGACGAAAAAATGGGCTTCAACGCCCAGTCCGGCGAATATGTCGACATGTTCAAGGACGGCGTCATCGATCCGGTGAAGGTCGTCCGCGTGGCGCTGCAGGATGCGGCTTCGATCGCCGGCCTGCTGATCACCACCGAGGCGATGGTCGCCGAGCGTCCCGAGCCGAAGGCCCCCGCCGGCGGCGGCGCCCCGGACATGGGCGGCATGGGCGGCATGGGCGGCATGGGCTTCTGATCCGAAGCCTGCCCATCCGGTAATTGTTACGGAAGAGGCCGTGCCCCGCGAGGGCGCGGCCTTTTCTTTTGCGCTGTATTAACGAATGCGGCGGGATCGGTTATGGTCGCGCTCGGTTGTGTTTTTGCAGGACAGGGAAAGACGGTGTGCCATGATTGACCGGTCTGAAACGATCGACGACCTGGAAAAACTGCCCAAGGCGGGCGGGCCGGGCGCGGCGTTGTGGCGCGCGTCCAACCGTTGGCAGCGCCTGCAACGCGACCTGCTGGAACCCTTCCGCCTGACGCCGGTGCAGTACCTGCTGCTGTCGGGGCTGGACGGGATGCCGGACCGCAAGCAGCTCACCCAGGCCGATCTGGCGGTGCATTGCGGCGTTGACGGGATGACCACCTCGCAACAGATCCGCGAAATGGAGCAGAAGAAGCTCGTCCGGCGCGACCCGCACGCGCACGACCGCAGGGCCGTGGCGATCGCACCCACCCGACAGGGCCGCCAACTCCTGAACCGCGCCACCCCGGTGATAGCCGAAGCCGAAAAGGCCTTTTTCGGCGCGCTGGGACCGGACGCCGGGGCCTTCGCGGTGGCGCTGGGCCTGCTGGCCGGCGAAAAACCTCGTCGCCGAGTCCCCGCCGCCCACGCCAACTGAGCGGCTGCGGGATTTTTTCCCGCAAAACTCTGGCGGCGGCGGGGCTGTCGCTCTAGTTTCTCTGTCGCCAGAAACTATCCCCGCCTGATCGACAGAGGAGTCCTCCCCCATGCTGAAAACCACCATTGCCGGCAGCCTGCCGAAACCGTCCTGGCTTGCCGAGCCCGAAGAACTATGGGCGCCCTGGCGGCTGGAGGGCGAGGAGCTGGAGCAGGGCAAGCGCGACGCCGCGCTGATCTGGATCAAGGAAGAGGAAGACGCCGGCATCGACATCGTCACCGAGGGCGAGCAGTTCCGCATGCATTTCGTCCATGGCTTCCTGGAACATGTCGCCGGGATCGACTGGGAAAAGAAGACGAAGATGGGCATCCGCGACGGCCGCTATGTGGTCGATGTGCCGACGGTCACCGGCGCGCTAAGCCGCAAGGGTTCGGTCCACGGGCTAGAGGCCCGCTTCGCGCGCGCCCATACGAAACGTGGCCTGAAATTCACCCTGCCGGGGCCGATGACGATCTGCGACACCATCGCCGATGCGCATTACGGCAAGCGCGCCGACATGGCGATGGCTTTCGCCGAGTTGCTGAACCAGGAGGCGCGGGAACTGGAGGCCGAAGGTGTGGACCTGATCCAGTTCGACGAGCCGGCCTTCAACGTCTTCATGGACGACGTCAAGGAATGGGGAATCGCCGCCCTGCACAAGGCCATCGAGGGGCTCAAATGCCAGACCGCAGTGCATATCTGCTACGGCTACGGCATCCAGGCCAATCTCGACTGGAAGGAAAGCCTGGGCAGCGAATGGCGGCAGTATGAGGAAATCTTCCCGGCGCTGAACGAAAGCCGCCTCGACCAGGTCTCGCTGGAATGCGCCAATTCGAAGGTGCCGCTGTCGCTGATCGGGCTGTTGTCGAAAAAGACCGTCATGGTCGGCGCGATCGATGTGGCCAGCGAGACGGTGGAGACACCCGAACAGGTTGCCGCCACGATCCGCGCCGCCATGGAATTCGTCGACGCCGAACGCATCAGCCCCTGCACCAACTGCGGTATGGCGCCCTTGCCGCGCAATGTGGCGGTGGGCAAGCTACAGGCGCTGGGCGCAGGCGCGGAGATCATGCGCAAGGAGTTGGCCGGGGGGTGAGGGTTCCGGCCTGGCCCCACAGCACCAGCTCGGCCAGCGCCGCGGCAGCGGCGGTCAATAGAGAAGCCTGGGTTGTGAGTTCCGGGATCATCCCGGCATGCCGGCTACGCCCGCGCGAAACGGGCCCTGGCGCCGCGTTCGATGGCGGCGGCGACGAGGCGCTCCATCTCCATGCGGTGGCGCAGCAGTTCCAGCACGCGCAGCTCTTCCTGGCTGGCGTTGCCGTCGGCGGCGACGATATCGCAGGCCAGCGCATAGGCCGTTTCGCGCAAGCGCTCGGGCAGGGCGCCGGCGATGACATCCAGCGTATGGTCCAGCCCGTTCTCGCCGGACAGAACATCGACGCACATGCTGGCCACGTTCGGCAGCTGCTT
>DAOVHN010000255.1 GCA_030671915.1 Pseudomonadota bacterium | reverse complement strand
TGCGCGCCCGCCTGGCGGCCGAGGGCTCGCAAGCCCTGCACCGGGAACTGGCGGCGCGCGATCCGGAAATGGCACGGCGGCTGGAGCCCGCGGACAGCCAGCGCGTCGTCAGGGCGCTGGAGGTGCTGGAAGCCACCGGCCAATCGCTGGCCGATTGGCAGGCCGTCCCGGCGGATGGGCCGCCGGAGCACTTGCGCTTCCTGACGATCCTGCTGGCGCCGCCGCGTGAGTGGCTGTACGAGCGATGCGACCGCCGCCTGCAAGCCATGCTGGATGACGGCGCCCTCGATGAGGTGCGGCGATTGACCGCAATGGGGCTGGCGCCCGATCTGCCGGCGATGAAGGCCCTGGGGGTCAAGGAGCTCTCGGAGTATCTGGCGGAAAACAGGGAGTTTGACGATGCTCTCGCAGCAGCGCAGCAGGCGACGCGGAACTATGCAAAACGGCAGATGACCTGGTTTCGGCATCAGATTATTGCCGACAAAACCATAACGGAGCAATTTTCAGAAAGTTTATTGCCGGAAATCTTTTCGTTTGTTCGTCATTTTCTGTTGACCCCTCCCTACTGACCGCCTATTGTCCGGCGGCTGCGGGCCGCGAGGCCCGCAGTATTGTTATGAAATGGCGGAAAACAGCGCTTTCCGGCTCGCCTCAGGCAGGCGGGACGGGTAAATTTGCGGCTGTGGCCGGAAACGGAATGGAGTAGAGACATGGCAAGCGAGCCAGTGAACGGAGCCCAGATCGTCATCAAAGCCCTGCTGGACCAGGGCGTCGATGTCGTATTCGGCTATCCGGGCGGCGCGGTATTGCCGATCTACGACGCGCTGTTCAAGCAGAACCAGCTGCGCCATATCCTGGTCCGGCACGAGCAGGGCGCGGTGCATGCGGCCGAGGGCTATGCGCGTTCCACCGGCAAGGTGGGCGTGGTGCTGGTGACCAGCGGCCCGGGCGCGACCAACGCGGTTACCGGCCTGACCGACGCGCTGATGGACAGCGTGCCGATCGTCTGCCTGACCGGCCAGGTGCCGACCCACCTGATCGGCAACGACGCCTTCCAGGAATGCGACACGACGGGCATCACGCGGCCCTGCACCAAGCATAACTATCTGGTGAAAGACCCCGACCGGCTGGCCAAGACGCTGCATGAGGCCTTCTATGTGGCCCGCAGCGGCCGGCCCGGGCCGGTGGTGGTGGACATTCCCAAGGATATCCAGTTCGCCGACTGCCCCTATTCCGGCCCCGGCAATGTGAAGCACAAGACCTATCGCCCGCAGATCAAGGGCGATGCCGGGAAGATCGCCCAGGCGGTCGACATGATGGCCAAGGCGAAGCGGCCGGTAATCTACGGCGGTGGCGGCATCATCAATTCCGGCCCCAAGGCAGTCGAGCTCTTCACCAAATTCGTGAAAACGACCGGCGCGCCGACCACGCTGACCCTGATGGGGCTGGGCGCCCTGCCCGCCTCCGACCAGCGTTATCTGGGCATGGTCGGCATGCATGGCACCTACGAGGCCAACATGGCGATGCATGATTGCGACCTCATGCTGTGCATCGGCGCCCGTTTCGACGACCGCGTGACCGGCCGGCTGGACGCCTTCTCGCCGGGCTCGAAGAAAATCCATATCGATATCGACCCGACGTCGATCAACAAGAATATTGCAGTCGATCTGGGCATCGTCGGCGATATCGCCAGCGTTCTGGAAGACATGCTGAAGGCCTGGAAGGCGGAAAAGAAACAGACCGACAAGAAGGCCGTGGCTTCCTGGTGGAAAACGGTTGACGGCTGGCGCGGGCGCGACTGCCTGAATTTCGCCACCAACAAGAAGGTGATCAAGCCGCAGGAAGCCATCAAGCGGCTCTATGAGCTGACGCTCGACCGCGAGATCTTCATCACCACCGAGGTCGGCCAGCACCAGATGTGGGCGGCCCAGCATTTCCGCTTCGAAAAGCCGAACCACTGGATGACGTCGGGCGGGCTGGGCACCATGGGCTACGGGCTGCCCGCGGCGGTCGGCGTGCAGCTGGGCAACCCGGACGCGCTGGTGGTGGATATCGCCGGCGAGGCCTCGACCATGATGAATATCCAGGAGCTGGCGACCGCCATTCAGTACCGGCTGCCGATCAAGGTATTCATCATCAACAACGAATATATGGGCATGGTGCGCCAGTGGCAGGAACTGCTGCATGGCGGCCGCTATTCGGAAAGCTATTCCGCCGCCCTGCCCGATTTCGTGAAGCTGGCGGAGGCCTTCGGCGGCAAGGGGCTGCGGGCGACCAAGCCGTCGGAACTGGACGACACCATCATGGAGATGATCGCGTATGACGGGCCGGTGATCGCCGATATCGCGGTCGATCCCAAGGAGAACTGCTTCCCGATGATTCCGTCCGGCGCGGCCCATAACGAAATGCTGCTCGGGCCGGCGGACGAGGCCGAGAAGCCGGTTTCAGAGGACGGCATGGTGCTGGTGTGACCGCGGGCTCCGAACATTCGAACAGGCATATGGACCATGAGTGAGACAGAACGACATACGATCATCGCGTTGGTGGACAACGAACCCGGCGTGCTGGCCCGCGTGGTAGGCCTGTTTTCCGGCCGCGGCTACAATATCGAAAGCCTGACGGTATCGTCGGTCTCGGTCGATGAATCGCTGTCGCGGATGACCATCGTGACCAGCGGCACCCCGATGATCATCGAACAGATAAAGGCGCAGGTGAACAAGCTGGTTCCAATCCATGCGGTTCATGACCTGACCGCCGAGGGCGCGCATCTGGAACGCGAGATTGCCCTGGTCAAGGTCGTGGCGAGCGGCCCGGAGCGGCGCGAATCCCTTCGGATCGCCGATATCTTCAATGCGACGGTTGCGGATACGACGACAGAATCCTTCGTCTTTTCGCTGACCGGCAAGCCGGAAAAGGTCGACGCCTTCATCGAGTTGATGCGCTCGCTGGGCAGGACCGAGATCGCCCGCAGCGGCGTCGTGGGCATTGCCCGCGGCGCGAAGGCGCTGTAAAACCCGCCGATCCGCAATTTTTGGAATAGTGACAACTGGACAGCAAGAGAGATAATCATGCGCGTTTATTATGATCGTGATGCTGACGTAAACCTGATCAAGGCCAAGAAGGTCGTGATCGTCGGTTATGGCAGCCAGGGACATGCACATGCGGCCAACCTTCGCGACAGCGGCGTCAAGGAGGTCGGGATCGCCTTGCGCGAGGGTTCCGCCAGCGCGGCGAAAGCCGAGGAAGCCGGCTTCAAGGTCATGACGGTGGCCGAGGCCGCGGCCTGGGCCGACGTTATCATGATGGCGGCGCCGGACGAGCTGCAGCGCCACATTTATGCGGACCATCTGCGCGACAACATGAAGGAAGGCGCCGCGATCGCCTTCGCGCACGGGCTGAACGTGCACTTCAACCTTATCGAGCCACGCGCCGATCTCGACGTCATCATGATCGCGCCGAAGGGCCCCGGCCACACGGTACGTTCGGAATACGAAAAAGGCGGCGGCGTGCCCTGCCTGCTGGCGGTCGACCAGAACCCCACCGGCAACGCCCACGAGATCGGCCTGTCCTACGCCTGCGCCATCGGCGGCGGGCGTTCGGGCGTCATCGAGACCACCTTCAAGGAAGAATGCGAAACCGACCTGTTCGGCGAGCAGGTGGTGCTGTGCGGCGGCCTGACCTCACTGATCCAGGCCGGTTACGAGACCCTGGTCGAGGCCGGTTACGCACCGGAAATGGCCTATTTCGAATGCCTGCACGAGGTCAAGCTGATCGTCGACCTGATCTATGAGGGCGGCATTGCCAACATGCGCTATTCCATCTCCAACACAGCCGAATATGGCGACTATGTCAGCGGCCCGCGCATCGTCACCGACGAGACCAAGAAGGAGATGAAGCGCATCCTCGAGGACATCCAGTCAGGCAAGTTCACCCGCGACTGGATGCTGGAGAACGAGGTCGGCCAGACCAGCTTCAAGGCGACGCGGCGACGCGAGGCCGAACATCCCATCGAGGAAGTAGGCGAGCGCCTGCGCGCCATGATGCCCTGGATCACCGCGAACCGGCTGGTGGACAAGAGCAAGAACTAAATCCGCGGAAACCTTAATCGTTCAAACGGGGCGCAGCCAGTCGGTTGCGTCCCGTTTTCGTTTTCCACTTCGCCTTGCCGCAAATGTTAAGAAAAATTCGTTGCGGCAACCTGTGGAAAAGTCGTAAAGATGGCTTATCACCTTGATCGGACAAGCCGCGACTTAATTATGTGCATATGCATATTATTATTCTGGCTTGTGGCGGTGGAGTTTAGGGATTATTTAACTAAACTGGTCGTATCAAGACGTTGCGGCGAAACAACAGTTTGACGAGCAGGTTACGCGTATATGCACGGAATCGATCATTATATCGCTTTCGGGACCGGTGTGGATAACACCGGCGCTTACGCATGCGCGCTCGGCCGTACACGGCGCCCGGACCCGTCCGGGCGTTTTGTGGTTTTTGATCTGCCCGGCAGTGGGCTTCTTCCGCGACTTACTCGCCCCTGAGCGTGTCAAACCATCCCGCGGGGATGGTGTGTGTTCAGGGGACCCGTTGCGAAGGATTCTACCACTGACCGAAGCAGAGGAATTTGAAAGATGACCACGGCGACCGAAACCATGCAGCCAGACCAGAATCGCGACGAAGCGAACCGCGTCAGGATATTCGACACCACCTTGCGTGACGGCGAGC
>DAOVHN010000495.1 GCA_030671915.1 Pseudomonadota bacterium | reverse complement strand
AGACCATCGTCATCGGCGAGAACGTAAACGTACAGGACGGCTCGGTGCTGCATGCGGACCCGGGCTATCCGCTGACGCTGGAGAAGAATGTCAGCATCGGCCATATGGTGATGCTGCATGGCTGCACGGTCGGCGAGGGCTCGCTGATCGGCATCGGCAGCATCGTCCTGAACGGCACGAAAATAGGCAAAAACTGCCTGATCGGCGCCAACACCCTGATCGGCGAAAACAAGGAAATCCCCGACGGCTCCATGGTCCTGGGCTCCCCGGGCCGGGTGGTGAAGCAGCTTGACCAGGAGCAGCAGGCGAACCTCAAACAGATCGCCGACCATTACGTGGAAAACCACCAGCGCTATAAACGGGATTTGAGGGTGGAGGAGTGAAGCTCACTCCACCGCCCGCGGGTCCAGGGCATCCTGCAGGCCGTCGCCGAGGAAGTTGAAGGCGATGACGGTGGCGAAGATGGCAAGGCCGGGCCAGACCGCCAGCATGGGGGTGTTCCAGATCAGCTCCTGTGCGTTGGTCAGCATGTTGCCCCAGCTCGCCACCGGCGGCTGGATGCCCAGGCCGAGGAAGCTGAGCACCGATTCGAACAGGATGATGTTGCCCATCGACAGGGTCGTCGCCACGATGATCGGCGAGACCGCGTTGGGCAGGATATGGGTGCCCATGATGCGCCACGGCCCGGCACCCATCGAGCGCGCCGCGGTGACGAACTCGCGCGATCGGATGCGCAGGGCCTCTGCCCGCACCAGCCGCGCCACCGTGGTCCAGCCGAACAGGGCGACGATGACGACGATGCGGTAGAGGCTGACATCCTCCGACTGCGCCAGTTCCGCCGGTATTCCCAGTTTCTCCAGATCGATGGCGGCCAGCACGATCAGCAGCGGCAATAGCGGAAGGGCGATCACGCCGTCTGTAAAGCGCATCACGAAGGCGTCCAGCCGGCCGCCGAAATAGCCCGCCAGCAGGCCCAGGCTGGTGCCGATCACCGCCGCGAACAACGCCGCCGACAGCCCCACCGCCAGCGATACCCGCCCGCCATAAAGCAGCCGCACAGCCAGGTCGCGGCCCAGCTCGTCGGTGCCCAGCGGGTGTTCGGCCGACGGCGGGGCGAAGCGCGCGAAAAGGTTCGCCATGTTTGCGTCCACCCCCAGCGCGGCCTCCACCAGCGGCGCGGCCAGCGCCAGCAGGGCCAGCAGCAACAATAGCACCAGGCTCGCCAGGGCCAGCCGGTGCTGCACGAAGCGGCGCGCCATGCGGGCGGTCATGCTGCGTGGCACCCCCCTTGGCGTTAATACCAAGGAGCGATGATAATGACTCATTTGACCGGTTTCCCTTGTTCGCTCGTCAGGCGCGATCCGCGCCGTGGTGCCGCGCACCACAAGCGGAGCGCAACGCAGCGAGCGGTCAAGGGAAACCGGCCTTCGGTGGCGCGCGGCGGCCCGCCGGGTGCGTTGCGGCCCTTGCCCGATGCGGGGGCATCGCGCCGCGGACCGCGCCTGCCCGGCGGGCCGCCCCGCGCCATCAAATGGGTCATTATCATCGCTCCTTGGTATAAGTCGGCGGTGCCGGTCATCGGCCCGTCTCCAGGCTTCGGAAACTCACGCGCGGGTCCAGCCAGACATAGGCGATATCGGCCAGCAGGTTGCCCACCAGCGTCATCGCGGTGGCGAACAGCAGCCCGACCAGCGCCAGGTTATAATCGCTGGCCAGGATCGAATCGTATGTCATGCGGCCGATGCCGGCCCAGCCGAACATGATCTCGGTAATCAGCGCGCCGGAAAACACCGCCCCGAAGCTTAAGCCAAGCACGGTAACCAGCGGCACGATCGCGCTTCGCAGGGCGTGACTCCAGACCACGCGTCCCTTGCTCAGCCCCTTGGCTTGTGCCGTGCGGATAAAATCCTGGCGCAGGGTCTGCAGCATGCTGGCCCGCATGAAGCGGGTAAAGCCGCCGACGCTGACGATGGTCAGTGTCGCCACGGGAAGCACCAGATAGGGCAGGCTGTCCCACCAGCCGGCGTCGGCGGTAATGGGGCCCATGCCGCCCGCCGGCAGCCAGCCCAGCGTTATCGAGAACAGAATCATCATCATCAGCGCCAGCCAGAAGGGCGGCACCGAAATGCCCGCGAAGCAGGCCAGATTGACCGCGTAATCGAAAACGGAATAGGGCCGCACCGCCGCGTAGACGCCGATCGGGATGGCGATGGCGATGGCCAGGATTTCGCTGATCCCCAGCAACAGCAGGCTGTTCCACAGCCGGGGCCAGAGGATCTCCAGCACAGGGCGCATGTTGGTTCGCGAAAAGCCGAAATCGCCCTGCAGCGCGGCCCCCAGCCAGTTCCAGTAACGCACGACGACTGGCTGGTCGAGCCCATACAGCGCCTTCAGCCGCTCGGCGTCGGCCGGCGTCAGGTCCGGGTCGGACTGCACCATGATGTCGATGGGGTCGCCGGGCATCAGCCCGATCAGCCCATAGACCGCGAAGGAAATCAGCAGCAGGACGATCAGGCTCTCGGTCAGCCGGATTACGGCGAAGCGCAGCATTACCCGGCGGGGCGGTTCTTCGTCGCCAAAGGCCCCCTCCCCACCCACTCCCCCGCAAGCGGGAGAGGGGCTCTATCGCGAAACTCGCACGGTATAGCCCTCTCCCGCTTGCGGGGGAGGGTTGGGAGGGGGGCTTTCCCGCCCGTCAAACCCCTCACTCCGCCGACCAGTTCTCGACCCACAGCGTCGTGGAATACTGATGTCCGGTAGGCGTCACGCCTTTCAGCCATTT
>DAOVHN010000675.1 GCA_030671915.1 Pseudomonadota bacterium | reverse complement strand
GGACCGGCTGGAAGGCGCCAAGCCCGAGGGCTCGCGCCTGCATCTGTTCCATTCCGCCGGCGGCATGGCCTCGCCCGACGCGTTGCGCGACCTGCCGCTGGGACTGGCCATGTCGGGGCCGGCCGCCGGGGTTGCCGCCGCCGGTCGAATCGCGCGCGAACTCGGCATCGGCCATGCCATCAGCTTCGACATGGGCGGCACCACCACGGACGTCTGCCTGATCCTGGACGGCCAGGCGCAGATTTCCAGCGACCGTTCGCTGGGCGGCCGACCGTTGCGCCAGCCGATGGTGGCGGTGGAATCGATCGGCGCCGGGGGCGGGTCGATCGCCCGGCTGGACCATGGCGCGCTATGCGTTGGCCCGGAAAGCGCCGGCGCGGACCCGGGACCTGCCTGCTACGGCAGGGGTGGCGACCGGCCGACGGTCAGCGACGCCAACCTGGTACTGGGCTACATGGATCCGGAGCGCGCGATCGGTGGCGGGCTGCGGCTCGACCTTGCCGCGGCGCGGGCCGCCCTGGCCCCGCTGGCCGCGGAGATGGACATGACGGTGGAGGCCGCGGCGCTGGGTGTCGTCAAGGTCGCCAACTCGGCGATGGTCCGGGCGCTGCGCCGCATCACGGTGGAGCGCGGCATCGACGGGCGGCAATGCGCCCTGCTGGCCTATGGCGGCGCCGGGCCGATGCATGCGGTCGAGGTCGCGCGCGCCTTCGGGATCGCACAGGTCGTGGTGCCGGCCAATTCCAGCATGTTCTCCGCCCTTGGCTGCGTCAGCGCCGAGATGAGCTATTCCCAGCAGCGCACCCTGCGCATGGCGGTGGGCGACTGGGATGTGGCGCGCCTGGACGCGGTGAGGGATACGCTGCGGTCCCGTCTTGCGGCGCCCCTTACGGCGGCCGGTTACGGCGAGGATGACATGAGTGTGGAGGAGGTGGCCTCGGTGCGCTACAGCGGCCAGAGCTACGCCATCGAAATCCCCGATCCGGCCTTCGGTGACCCGGCGCGCCTCGGCAAGGATTTCCTTGCACGCCACGAAAAGCTATACGGCTTCGTCACCGACGAGCCTTGGGAACTGGTGGCGATCCGCCAGCGGGTTTCGATACCGCGCCCACGCGAGGAATATCGCGCTGCCCGGACTGGCGGCGCGACGGGCCCGGCCAAGACGAGCCCCTGTACCTTCCAGGCCGGCGAGGCGATACCGACGCCGCGTTACGACCGCGCCGGGCTGGAGCCCGACCGGGTCCTATCGGGCCCGGCCATTATCGAGGACGACTGGTCGACGGTGATCCTGCCGCCGGGCGCGGCGCTGACCCCCGACCGCGACGGCCATCTGCATATCGGGACGGGAGTTGCGCCATGACCGCCACCGTCGATCCCGTGACCCTGGAGGTCATCCGCAACGCCCTGACTGCTTGCGCCGAGGAAATGTCGCTGGTGGTCATGCGCTCCGCGCGCTCGCCGCTGCTGCGCGAAGCCGGGGACCTGTCGTCCGCGCTGACCGACGCCGACGGCCACCTGATCGCCCAGGGCCGCGACATTCCCATGCATATGGGGGTGATGAGCTTCACCGTGCGCGAGTTCCTGAAGCGCGTGCCCAGGGAACGCCTGGCCCCCGGCGATGTCTGGTTTCTCAATTTGCCGGAGGTCGGCGGCAACCACCTGCCCGACGTCAAGGCGATTAGGCCCGTTTTCATCGACGGCACGATCCAGGCCTTCGCCGTCAACCTGGCCCACTGGGCGGACATCGGCGGGGCGGTGCCCGGCAGCTACGTCGCCGACGCCACCGACGCCTGGCAGGAGGGGCTGCGCATCCCGCCCTTCCGGCTGTTCAGCGCCGACGGGCCGGATCGCGAGAAGCTGGACATGGTGCTGGCCAACGT
>DAOVHN010000660.1 GCA_030671915.1 Pseudomonadota bacterium | reverse complement strand
TCGTGGCGCAGGGCGGGAATCGACTGGCGGGCCTCGGCGACGCGGGCGAGGTCGAGGTCGGCGACGATGTAGCCGGGCGCTTCGCCCGCATCGGCCACCACTTCGCCCCAGGGCGAGACGATCAGCGCGTGGCCATAGGTGCTGCGTCCGTCCTCATGGTCACCGCATTGGGCCGGGGCCAAGATCCACGCGCCGGTCTCGATGGCCCGGGCGCGCTGCATGACATGCCAATGCGCCTTGCCGGAGGTGCGGGTGAAGGCGGCCGAGGTCCAGATCATGTTGGCGCCGGCCTTGGCGAGCGCGCGGTAGAGCTGCGGGAAGCGCACGTCATAGCATATGGTGATGCCGATGCCGCCCCAGGGGCTGTCGACCAGCACCGCCTTGTCGCCGGGTTCGAACAGGTCCGATTCGCGGTAGCTCTCGCCATTGGGCAGGTCTACGTCGAACATGTGAATCTTGTCGTATTTGGCGGCGACGGCGCCGTCGGGTGCGATCATATAGGCCCGGTTGACCAGCTTGTCCTCGGCGATCTTGATGACCATGGAGCCGGCCAGCAGCCAGATATCCAGCTCCCCCGCCAGTTCCCGCCAAGCCTTCAGCGCCGGCTCGTTTTCCTCATATTGCGCGGTTTCCAGCGCGCGGGCACGGCTCTTCTGGCACAGATTCGCCACCTCGGGCATGCCGACAATCTGTGCGCCGTCTGCATGGGCCGCGCGGATCAGCGCCGTGGATTGTTCGATATTGCCGGCGATCTCCACGCCGGAGGTCATCTGGACACAGGCGGCGCGGACTTTGTCAGTCATGCGGCGATTCCCAGCATCGGGTCGAGTTCGCCGTCGAAGTCGAGCTCGAACAACTCGTCGCAGCCGCCGATGCCCTTATCGTCGATGAATATCTGCGGCACGGTGTGGCTGCCGGGGGCGCGCTGCATCATTTCCTGGCGGCGGCCGGGCTCCACGGTCACGTCATATTCGGTATATTGCACGCCCTTCTTGTCCAGAAGGCGCTTCGCGCGGTGGCAATATCCGCACCAGGGGCTGCTATAAATTTCAATATGAGCCATCGGCCGACTTCACTCCAAAAATATCCATAACCTTGCCAATAGATAGGTTAAATTGCCCGGTCTTCCAAGCCCCCCGCGATCATCCGCCGCGCGGACGCACCACGCGGGCGAGCGTCAGCACATCCACCGCGGCGGCGCCCGCGCGTTTCAGGCTGCGCGCGCATTCGCCGGCGGTGGCGCCGGTGGTCAGCACGTCGTCGACCAGCAGGATGCGGCTGCCGCGCACCATTTCCTCGAATCCGCGGCGCAGGCGGAAGGCCCCGCGCACATTGCGCCGCCGGGCCGAGGCCGACATCCGCCCCTGCGGAGGAGTCGGGCGGTGGCGGGCCAGCAATTCCGGCTCCACCGCCAATCCGGTCTCGCGGCCCAGCGCCAGGGCCAGCAGCGAGGCCTGGTTATAACGGCGCGCATAGAGCCGGCTACGATGCAGCGGCACCGGCACGGCGAGGTCGGCCTCGCCGATCATATCGCCGCCGGCGCGCGCCAGCCAGCGGCCGAAAGCGGGGGCCGGCCAGGTGCGGTCGCCATGCTTGAAATCCAGGACCAGCTTGCGGCTGTTTTCGCCATAGACCAGCACCGACCGGGCGCGGTCGAAATGCGGCGGATGGGCATGGCAGGCGCCGCAGACCGTATCCCGCGGGCCGGGGTCGTACTCGAAGGGAAAGCCGCAGCTATCGCACAAAGGCGGCGCCAGGAAGTCGAACAGCGGCCAGCAATCGGGGCAGAGCGCCCCGTCGCCGTCCACCATCGCCTGGCAATGCAGGCACCGCGGCGGCAGCACGCTGTCCACCAGCCGGAGCAGTGGCGCCAGCAGGCGCGCGGGACGCAGGCGAACAGGGCGCGGCTGACCGGCGATCGACGA
>DAOVHN010000532.1 GCA_030671915.1 Pseudomonadota bacterium | reverse complement strand
TTCTCGTTGCGGGCGATGGTGCCGATCAGCCTCGCATAGAGGTCGACATTCGCCTCCTCGCGCGGCATCTCCTCCTCGAAATCGGCCTGGACCTTGAACAATTCGCTGAAATCCGGGTCGTATTCGCACAGCAGGTAATAAAGCGTCCGTTCACCGACCAGCACGATCTTGATATCCAGTGGGACCGGCTCCGGGTCCAGCGACACGGTGTCGATGATGCTCAGGCTCTGACCCAGCGACTCGATCTGCACCTCGCCGGCGCGCAAAATGCGCTTCAGCCCTTCCCAGGCATAGGGCTGGGTCAGCAGTTTCAACGCGTCCAGCACCAGATAGCCACCATTGGCCCGGTGCAGCGCGCCGGCCTTGATCAGCGTAAAATCGGTAACCAGCGTGCCGAATTCCGAGCGGTGCTCGATGCGGCCCAGCAGGTTGCCGTGGATCGGATGGTCCTCATAAATCACCGGCGCGCCGCTGCCGGAATCGCGGGCAACCAGCACATTCACGGTGTATTGCCGGAAAAAGCCGTCGCGTGGCGGATGGGCGCCGGCCGGTTGTCCACCTTCGGCCCCAGGCGCCTGCTCCGTGGCAAGCAGGGATTCCGCCTTGTCCACGACGTCCTGTTCGATGGCGTCCAGCCAGACCAGAATTTCGGGCAGATCCTCATGCTTCTTGCGGATTTCCTCGATCAAATGACCGACCGCCAATCGCGTAACTTCCCGGTTGATCTCACGCACCCGATCGCGATGTTCGCGCTCCCAGCGCGGCGCCTGGCGCAAGGTGGCCTGAAGTTGTTCCTCCAGTTCCTTCAAATCGTCTTTCGCCTTGTCGCGCTCGGCCTCCGGCAGCGCCTCGAATTCCTCGGGACTGAGAACCTGGCCGTCGCGCAAGGGCGCCAGCGCCAACCCCACCGGCGTGCGCACCAGCGCGATGCTGCGTTCGCGTGCCTTCTGCTGGATGTCCTCGAAGGCGCCTTCCTGGCGTTCCTTGAATTCCTGGGCCAGCGCCTCGCGCCGGTTGCGGTAGTCTTCCGATTCGAAGGCGCTCTGAATGGCGGCGCGCGAATCCTCGGTCAGCCGCTGCATGTCCGCGGCCAGCGGCTGGGCACGGCCAGCGGGCAGGCGAAGGGCTTTCGGCCGTCGCGGATCAGCGAAGTTATAGACATAGCACCAGTCATCCGGAACGACCCCGGACATAGCCTGGCGCTGCAGGAATTCGGCGATCAGCGTATGTTTGCCGGTGCCGGCGGGGCCGGCCGCGAACAGATTGTAGCCGTCGCGGCGGATGCCAATGCCGAATTCTACCGCCTCGACCGCTCGGTCCTGACCGATCAGCTCCTCAAGCGGCTCCAGCTCCGCTGTATTCCTGAACTTGAACAGCGCCGGGTCACAGGCGCGGAACAGATCGCCGACAGGCAGCGGCTTATGGTCGGTCATGATATCTCCCAGCTACTTCCCCGGTCATAGAGCAATTCCCGGGATTGCTCAAGATCGCCCGAATGGGGAATGCTGGCGCCATGGCGCCATCAATCAGCCGGCGCGGCGCTGAAGGTGCCGTTCTGGTAGTCGTGGATCGCCTGTATGATCTCTTCCTTGCTGTTCATCACGAAGGGGCCGTGTTTGAAGACCGGTTCGTTGAGCGGCCGGCCGGCCACCAGGATCAGCCGCGCGCCCTCGTCGCCAGCGCGGATGCGGACCGCGTCGCCCTCGCCCAGCACCGCCAGTTCGCCGTCGCGGATCAGCTTGCCGGCCGTGTCATCGCCCGCGCCGATTTCCGCACCCCCGCCAAAAACGTAGATGAAGGCGTTATGGTCCGGCGCCACTTCATGGTCGCTGACGACGTCGGCCGGAATGGAGATATCAAGATATTGCGGGTCCGCCTCGATCCCGCGTATCGGACCCTCTACGCCGTCCAGCCTGCCCGCGATCAGCTTGACCGTGACGCCGCCGTCGCGGGTCACTTCGGGAATCTCGTCCGGGTCGATGTTCTGGTAATGCGGCGGGCACATTTTGCTCTTGCGCGGCAGGTTGACCCATAACTGGAACCCCCGCATCTCGCCTTCTTCCTGTTCCGGCATTTCGGAATGAATGATGCCGCGCCCGGCGGTCATCCACTGGGCGCCGCCGGGGCCTAGAACGCCCGCATTGCCGGTGTCGTCCTCATGGCGCATGCGCCCCGCCAGCATGTAGGTCACTGTCTCGATGCCGCGATGGGGATGGGGCGGGAAACCCGCGATATAATCCGTCGCCTCATCGGAGCCGAAGGCGTCGAGCATCAGGAACGGATCCAGATAGTCCAGATCCGGCTGTCCGATAATCCGTTTCAGTCGCACGCCTGCCCCGTCGCTGGTTTCCCGACCTTGCGTTACCGCCGCCACATTTCGCCATTGCCTTGTCATTGGGTATTCTCCTCGGGTTAACACCGCCGACCTGGAAGATAGCGCAAAATAACAGCCGGATAATCCCTCTAAATGGAACAATATTGTTTCCAGCGGCCAGCCAATGCGGTCTCTGGACTTGGGCGGCCGGTTACGTGCAGGATGCGGTCGGATTATTACGCAGAGGCGGACGATAGATGGCGATCA
>DAOVHN010000297.1 GCA_030671915.1 Pseudomonadota bacterium | reverse complement strand
CCAGATCGCGAACGGTGAGGTCGAACCCGTTGCGCAGCAGGCTGCCCGCCAGCTTGCCCCCGACATTGCCGAGGCCGATAAAGCCGATTTTCATGTCTCGTGTTCCTTCACAAGGGCCGGTCGGCCATTTCCAGATGTAGCGCGGTCCCGTCATAGGGATGCGCGTCCGCGACTTCCTCGTTTAGCTCCACGCCCAAACCCGGTTCGCTGGGCGGGATGACGTAGCCTTCTTCCCAGCGGATCGGCTTTTTCAGGATCTTGGCATGGAACCCACCCCATTGCTGGATGCTCTCGAGGATCAGGAAATTGGGCGTACAAGCGCTGATCTGGATGTTCGCCGCGCCCTCGACGGGCCCGCAATAGAGGTGCGGCGCGATCTGGGCGTAATAGGTTTCC
Source organism: Pseudomonadota bacterium (assembly GCA_030671915.1). Classification (GTDB taxonomy): domain Bacteria; phylum Pseudomonadota; class Alphaproteobacteria; order UBA8366; family JADFVY01; genus JADFVY01. The sequence continues at coordinate 3,808 of DAOVHN010000297.1, read as the reverse complement.
GCCATGCCGGCAATCTTCTTGGCCTCCAGCAGCCCGCCGACGCGGCCCAGCGCCATCTGCAGGATCGACGCCGCGCCGGTCTGCAGCACGCGTGCGAATTCGTATTTGGTGCAGAGCCGCTCCCCGGTGGCGATGGGGATGGAGGTGGCGCGCGCGACCCTGGCCATTTCCTCCGGCATTTCCGGCGGCACCGGTTCCTCGAACCATAGAGGATCGTATGGCTCCAGCCGTTTTGCCATGCGGATCGCGCCGGACGGCGTGAACTGGCCGTGGGTGCCGAACAATAGATCGGCCTTCGTCCCCACCGCCTCGCGGATCGCCTTCGCGAAGCGTTCCGAACGGTCGAGGGATTCCAGGTCGGGCTGGCGCGGATCGAAGACGGAGTAGGGTCCGGCCGGGTCGAATTTGACGGCGGTGAAGCCTTGCGCGACATATTCCGCGGCCCGCTCGGCCGAACGGTCGGAATCGTGATAAAAGCTCTCGTCCTCGCCCGCCTCGAAATCCGGATAGATATAGGTATAGCTGCGCAGACGCTCATGCACCCGGCCGCCCAGCAGTTCGTAGACCGGCTTGCCCACCGATTTGCCGACGATGTCCCAGCAGGCCATCTCGATGCCGCTGAGCACCGAGACCAGCGACAGGTCGGGGCGCTGCGTATAGCCGCTGCCGTAAACCTTGCGCCACAGCGCTTCGATATGGAACGGGTCGGCGCCCGCCACATGGCGTTCGCAGACATCCTCGACCATGCGGGCGACCGTGTGCGGGCCGAAGGTGGCGGCGTAGACCTCGCCGATGCCCTCGATGCCGTCGTCGGTGGTGAGTTTCACGAAGATGAAATAGCGCCCGCCGAAATGCGGTGGCGGGTTGCCGACCACCCAGGTCCTGAAATCCTTGATTTTCATTGTCAGTCCAGTTCGCTGATCTGGTGCTGCGCCTCGGCCAGCCAGCCGGGGTCGATCTCGACGCCCCAGCCGGGCCCGTCGGGAATCGTCACCTTGCCGTCGGCGATGGCAAAGGGCGACTGGCGGAACAGACCGTCCTGCCAGGGGTAATAATCCGGCCCCTCGATCGAGAATTCGACATAGGAACCGGCGTTCGGAATGGCGCCCATCAGATGCATGGTGAAGAGCGTCACCATCGACAGATTGGCGCAATGCGGCGTACAGGGCAGGCTGGCATCCGCGGCCATTTTTGCCACCCGAAGGGTCCGCGTCAGCCCGCCGAGATAACAGACGTCCGGCTGCACCACGTCGACCGCGCGCATATCGACCATGCGCCGCCAGATCGTCAGGTCGCAATCCTGCTCGCCGCCGGTTACGTCCAGATCCAGCGCGTCGGTTACCTGCCTGGTCTGATCCAGCTCCCAATAGGGGCAGGGCTCCTCGAAATGGCGGACGCCGTTGTCTTCCAGCATCCGGCCGATTTCGATGGCGCGGTCCGGCGAATAGCCGCTGTTGGCATCGACCAGCAGGGTGGCGTCGTCGCCCAGCGCCTTGCGTACCGCGGGCACGATCGCCTCGCTGCGGCCGGGCCATTCATCGACATCGTGGCCGCATTCACTGGCGACGCGGAACTTGAAGGCGTCGTAGCCGAATTCGTCGCGCAGCCGCACCAATCGTTCGGCCTCGTCCTCTGGCGTGATATCCCGCTTCATGCTCGACGCGTAGACCCGGATCGGCCGCGGCGTACCGCCGAGCAGTTCGCAGACCGATTTGCCCTCCAGCTTGCCGCGCAGATCCCACAGCGCGGTGTCCAGCCCGGCGATCGCCCGGCGCAGATAGGAGCCCGGGAACTTGTGCTCGCGCTCGGGAATCAGATCGACAAGCGAGTCGATATCCAGCGCGTCGGCGCCCAGCGCCCAGGGCGCGATCTGGCGGTGGACGATCAGTACGGTAATGTCGGCATTGTAGGTCGAAACCTGGCCCCAGCCCTCGGCGCCCTCGTCGGTCCGCACCCGGACGAAGCCGACGAATTCGGTGCAGAAGGTCTCGAGGCTGGCAATCTTCACGGCCGCTCCTTGGTATCAGTCAAAGACGATTACGTTGCGCAGCGCCTCGCCGCTTTTCACCGAGGCGATGGCCTCGTTGATTTCGGCCAGCGGGTAACGCCCGGTGATCAGTTCGTCCAGCTTCAGCCGGCCCTGCTGGTAGAGCGACACCAGATACGGGATGTCCTTTCGGATACTCGACGAGCCCATCTTGCTGCCGACGATGCGCTGGCCGATGCTGGCCAGGCGCGCCGGCTCGAACTCGGCCATCAGGCCCGACTCCGGAATGCCGACGATCACCACCGTCCCGGCCGGGCCGATCATGCGCAGGGCCTGTTCGATCGCCGGTTTGGCGCCGACGGTGACGAACACATAGTCCGCGCCGCGCCGTTCGGTCAGCGCCCGGACTTCGCGCGCGGCGTTCTTGTCGTTACCGTCGATTGCATGGGTGGCGCCGAATTGCATCGCCGCCTCCAGCTTGGACGGCACGATATCGACCGCGACGATACGCCGGGCCCCGGCGATCGCCGCGCCCTGGATGCTGTTCAGCCCGACCCCGCCCACGCCGATCACCACGACGTCCGCGCCGGGACGCAGCCCCGCGGTATTGACCACCGCGCCAAGTCCGGTGATGACGCCGCAGGCCAGCAGCGAGGCGCTGTCAAGCGGGATTTCCTTTGGGATGGCCACGGCCTGGGATTCATGCACCACGGCATATTCCGCGAAGGCCCCAGTGCGCAGCCCATGGACGACCGGCGAACCGTCGGCGCCGCTAAGCGGGCTTGTCTCGTCCAGCGCGGTCTGCGTCTCGCAGACATAGGGCTCGCCACGCGCGCAGTAATGGCAATGGCCGCAGGAACGGATCAAGGTGACCACAACATGGTCTCCGGGCCGCAAGGTGGCGACGCCCGCGCCAACCTCCTCGACAACGCCCGCGGCCTCATGCCCGTAGACGGCGGGCAGGTCGCCGCCCCAGGCGCCCTCGGAATAATGGATATCGCTGTGGCAGATCGCGCAGGCCGCGACCTTCACCCGGATTTCCCCCGGCCCCGGCGGCGCGAGTTCCAGCTCCTCGATGACCAGCGGTTCCCCGAAGGCGCGACAGACTGCTGCTTTCATGGCAATGCCCCCAAGCTGGATTATTCGGGGAAACTCTACCGGCGATCGCGCCGTAACGCCGAGCGAGAAAGCGGCGGAAATTGGACTGGCCGCGACAGCACGGCTGTCATTTCCTGTCCGGTCGGTGTTCGGCGGCGTGGCGCAGTAACGGCTCGTATTCGCCCCAGTGGCTCGGAGGGCTGAACCGGGAAAATATCACGAGCCCGTGGCTGTCCAGGACATAGGTGGCCGGAAAGCGCGGTGCGACGACACGGTCCGCGATACTGCCGCCGCCGGCCATGGCGAAGTCACGATCCGAAGGACCCTTGGCGCCGGAATCGTAGAACGGCATGGAAAACCCGCGCAGTCGCGCCCAGCGCCGGGACCGGTCGATGTCCTCGCGCGCCTGGGCGAAAACGAAGGTAATGCCGTCGTCCCCCTTGAGGGTATCGTACAGGCCCTGCAATTCCGGGAACTCGACCTGGCAGGGCGCGCACCAGCTGCCCCAGAAATGCAGGAAAACGATCCTGCCCCGCAAATCGGAAAGCTTTACCGGATCGCCGCCCGGGCCCTTCAGGAGAAGGTCCGGAAAGCGCGTCCCGCGCGCCGTTCCGACCGGCCGGCCCGTAGCGGCCTCGGCCCCGGCATACGGACCCCAAGAGCCCGCCCATGCAGCGCGGTCGAACACCACCTGCCCGTCGAGCGCATAGAGCGTGCAACGCT
>DAOVHN010000318.1 GCA_030671915.1 Pseudomonadota bacterium | reverse complement strand
GAGCACGCAGAGCGCCCCCAGCCCCAACAGCCAAAAATCGTCGAGATACCTGAACAGCGACGCCTCGGCATATTTCACCAGAATCGCGCCCAGGAAGGCGGCCAGCGGATAGCCGCGCCCGCCCAGCGCCACCCAGATCAGCACTTCGGTTGAAAGCGCGAAGCCGATCAGCGGCGGAGAGGCGAAGTAGAACTGGGTGACGAACAAAGCCCCGGCCAGCCCGGCCAGCGCCGCGCCCAGGGTGAAGACGGTCAGCTTCACGCCGGCGGTATCGTATCCGAAATATCCGGTCCGTTCCTCGGCGTCACGCACCGCGCGGATTACCGTTCCGTAACGCGAACCTACCAGCGCCTGCAGCCCGGCATAGACCAGCGCCGCCACCGCCAGCATCACGTAATAGACCGGGACGGTGTCCCAGATTTCATATCCGTCGCCGGTCAGCCCCAGATTCAGCGGCGGCACGTTCATCAGCCCGTTCAGCCCGCCGATCCATTTCCAGTTAACGGCGGTCCGCTCGGCGATTACCGCGATGGCCAGCGTGACGATGCCGAAATAGGCGCCCTGCAGCCCGCGCCCGTAAAACAGGAACCGGCCCAGCAGGTTGGCGAACAGCGCCGGCAGGGCGATGGCGCCCAGCAGCCCCAGCCAGGTAGAGCCGTACGCGCCGATGCCGGGCAGCATATCCAGCGTCGTCACGCTCATCGCATAGGCGCCGATGCCGAAAAACACCGCCTGCCCGAAACACAGCAATCCGCCCTGGCCCCAGACCAGCGCCAGGCTCATGGCGAATATGCCGTAGGTGAAATACTGCGCCAACTGACCGGTCTGGTAATTACTCAGCATCGGCGGTAACGCCAGCAGCACGGCGCCGGTGGCGAGCGCCGGCATGGCTCCCGCCAAGGTTGTTTGCAGCCGGGCCTTCATCGTTTACGCCACGCGCCGGCGATGCCGCGCGGGAACAGCCGGATCGCCATGATCGCCATCGAAAACACAACGATTTGCGCCACCACCGGCGACCACAGGTTGGCCGCCACGGTGTCGGCCCCACCGATGACGGTTGCCCCCGCCATGGCGCCGGCCAGTCCCGCCCCTCCCACCAGAATCGCCAGGAAAGCCGGCACCAGGAAGCCCATCCCCATCTGCGGATCGATGCCCATGATAGGCGCCATCACCGCGCCGGCCAATCCCGCCAGCGCCGCGCCGAAGGCGAAGGTCATACGATCCAGCCGGCGTGTGTTGACGCCCAGGCAGGACGCCATGTTCCGGTTCGCGATAACGCCACGCGCCGTCAGCCCGAAGCGCGTGCGGAAGAACAGCCAGAAGGTGAAGGCGATCACCGCCAGTGACACGCCCATGATGAACAGGCGATAGACCGGATAGGGCGCGCCGGCGATTTCCACGGTCACATCGATCGGGTCGCCGACGGTCATCGCCGCCGGGCCGAAGATCAGCACCACCGCCTGCTTGATGAAGATCGACAGGCCCCAGGTGGCCAGGATGGTGTCCAGGAATCGGTGATAGACATGGCGGATCACCGCCTCCTCCAGCACCAGCCCCACCAGGCCGACGAAAACCGGGGCCAGCAGCAACCCGAGCCAGAAATTTCCGCCCGCGGAATCGACCATGACGACCGCATAGGCGCCCAGCAGGAAGAACTCGCCATGCGCCATGTTGATGACGTTCATCAGCCCGAAGATAATCACAAGCCCCATCGCCACCAGGATGATGGCGAGGACAAAGTTGCTGGCGTCGAGTGCTAGGATGAGAAACTGATCCATGGCTATACCGACAGATAGCGATGCAGCGGCGCATCGTCCCGGCGCAGCGCCGCGACATCCGTGCGCTCGGCGACCCGCCCGTTTTCGATGAAGGCGCAGTCGCGCGCCATGTCGAACACCATTTCCACATTCTGCTCGACCACCAGCACCGTCAGCCCGTCGCGTTCCGCCACGGCGCGCATGGCGGCGGCGATCTCGTGCACGATGGAAGGCTGAATGCCCTCCGACGGCTCGTCCAGCAGCAACAGCCGCGGCCGTCCGGCCAGCGCCCGTGCGATGGCCAGTTGCTGCTGTTGACCGCCCGACATGGTGCCGGCCTTCTGGTCCAGCCGCTCCTTCAGGATCGGGAAGGAGTCGAAGATGCCGCCAGGAATATCGCGCCGGTTCGCCGGCTTGCCCAGCACGCCCATCAGCAGATTTTCCGCAACGGTAAAATCCGGGAAAATCTCCCGCCCCTGCGGCACATAGCCGATGCCCGAATTGGCGATCTCGTATGGCTTCCTGCCCGCCAGGTCCCGCCCATCGAACAGGACCCGCCCGGCATCCGGCCGCAGCAGCCCCATGACCGTCTTCATCAGCGTCGTTTTGCCCATGCCGTTGCGGCCCAGCAGGGCGGTGACGGTTCCGGCCGCGATTTCCAGGTCTATCCCCTGCAACACCCGCCCGCCGCCATAACCCGCGGTCACGCCCTCCAGCGTCAGCATGGCGCGCGTTCCCCCAGATAGGCTTCGCGCACGTCCTTGTTGGCGCTGACCTCCTCGTAATCGCCGCGGCACAGGATGGCGCCGCGCATCATTACCGCGATGGGGCAGCCCAGCCGCCGCACAAAACCCATGTCATGCTCGATGACGATGGCGGCGATGCCGGTCCGTTGGTGGATTTCCAGCAATAGATCGGCGGTCGCTTCGGTCTCGCCCACGGTCATACCGGCGGTCGGCTCGTCCAGCAGCATCAGGCGCGGCCGGCTGGCCAGCACCATGCCGATTTCCAGCCATTGCTTCTCGCCGTGCGACAGCTCGCCCGCGGGGCGGTCCGCCCTGCCGTCGAGGCGCACCATCGCCAGCAATTCGTCGAAACCGGTATCGGGCGTGTCACGGTCCAACAGACCCAGCAACCCGCGCCGGCCGGCCTCGGCAAACAGCGGCACATCGAAATTCTGGCGCACGGTCAGTTCCGTATAGATGCCCGGCACCTGGAACTTGCGGCCGATGCCCAGCCGCGCGACGCGCCACGCGGCCAGCCCGGCGATATTCCGGCCCTCGTAGCGCATGGCGCCGGATGTCGGCGCGAAGGCGCCGCTGATCAGATTGAACAGGGTGGTCTTGCCGCAGCCGTTCGGTCCGATGATGCACAGCAACTCACCCTCGGCCAGCGCCAGGCTGACCCCCGAAACCGCCTCGATCCCGCCGAAGCGCTTGGCCACATCGTCGAGTTCAAGCAGCACGGTCATACACGCCATTCCCCGCGCCTGTCCTGAACGCCCATGAAAAGGGGATATGGGGATAAGGGGGATATGAGGATAAGGAAAAGAGCGGCCTGCGGCCGTATAAACTTCATCTCCATATCCCCAATATCCCCATATCCCCCTTCATCCGGCCCCTCCGCGCCCACTAACATCTGGGAGCGAAGGGGGTCGGGATATGTAACGTCAGCCGCAGCCGGCCTCCGGGGCAAGCGCGCCCAGCGCGTCGACGGTCTTCAGGCCGGCGCCCTCGGTCTTGGCGAGATACATGTTCATGGTGACGTGATGGTCCGCGCCGATGGATACGTCGCCGGTCGGGCTCGCGATGGTCAGGCCTTCCAGCCCGTCGACCAGCGACTCGCGATCCACCTTGCCGGTCTTCTCCAGCGCCGCCTTCATCGCCATCATCGAATTGTAGTGGGTCATCACGTAATGCGAGATCACCACGTCGTCGCCCGCGTTCTTGCGGATGCGGGCCGTGAAATCCTTGACGCCCGGATCGTCGCTGCCCGAAACCAGCGGCACCGTCACCCACATGTTCTGGCCGCCGCCCTCGCCGAAGGCGCCGAGATAGGCCTCCGAGAATCCCAGGAACGCCACCGTCACGTCCTTCAGCAGCCCGAAGCCCTCGGCCTGCTTGATGAAGGTGATGCTGTCGCCCGGCACCGCCAGCACAAGCACCTTGGCGCCGCTGTCGGCGATGCGGCGGATGACCGGCGTGAATTCCTTCACCGCCCAGGGCGTGAATTCCTTGCCGACGGTCTTGCCGCCCTGTCCGCCGATGATCTGCTCCGCCGT
>DAOVHN010000092.1 GCA_030671915.1 Pseudomonadota bacterium | reverse complement strand
TGGCCAACGAGCCGGACCTCTTGATCGCCGACGAACCGACGACGGCGCTGGATGTCACCATCCAGGCGCAAATCCTGATACTGCTGAAGGAGCTGCAGCAGAAACTGGGCATGGCGATGCTGTTCATCACCCACGATCTGGGCATCGTGCGCCGCATGGCCGACCGGGTCTGCGTCATGACCGACGGCGAGATCGTCGAACAGGGCGACACGGAAGAAATTTTCGACGACCCGCAGCATGCCTATACGAAACATCTGCTGGCGGCCGAGCCGAAGGGCCGCAAAAAGCCCGGCCCGTCCAAGGCCGGGGTCGTGCTGTCGGGCGAGGATGTGAAGGTCTGGTTCCCCATCAAGAAGGGCGTGTTCCGCCGCACCGTCGATTATGTGCGCGCCGTGGACGGCGTGTCGCTGAGCGTGCGCGAGGGCCATACGGTCGGCGTCGTCGGCGAGTCGGGTTCGGGCAAGACGACCCTTGGCATGGCGCTGTTGCGGCTGGAGCGCAGCACCGGCGCCATCGCCTTCGACGGGCGCGATATCCAAGGCCTGAAGTCGAATGATATGCGCCCGCTGAGGCGCGAGATGCAGGTGGTTTTCCAGGACCCGTACGGCAGCCTCAGCCCCCGCATGTCGATCGCCGAGATCGTCGCCGAAGGGTTGGCGGTCCACAATATCGGCGACCGCAAGGAACGCGACGACCTGGTGGTCCAGGCGCTGGAAGAGGTCGGCGTCGATCCCGACTGGCGGCACCGTTACCCCCACGAATTTTCCGGCGGCCAGCGCCAACGCATCGCCGTGGCCCGCGCCCTGGTGCTGAAACCCCGCTTCATCGTGCTGGACGAGCCGACTTCGGCGCTGGACATGTCGGTGCAGGCGCAGATCGTCGACCTGCTGCGCGACCTCCAGGAAAAGCACAAGCTGGCCTACCTGTTCATCAGCCACGATCTCAAGGTCGTGCGCGCGCTGGCCGACGACGTCATCGTGCTGCGTGCCGGCAAGGTGGTGGAGCAAGGCCCGGCCGACGAGATTTTCGATAACCCCAGGGACCCCTATACCCAGGCGCTGATGGCCGCGGCGTTCGAACTGAGGGCGGTGGAGAGCGGCGTGGTGAGCACGTAGGGAGACGTTTCATGGCCTTGATTTTCTATTCACCGATCAACCCCGCCGATGTGTGGGGGCCGGAGCTGAAGAAACATATCCCCGACCTGGATTTCCGGGTTTGGGAGGAACCGGGCGATCCGGCGGAAATAGACATGGCGTTGTGCTGGAAGCCGCCTGCGGGCGAGTTGGCGAAGTTGCCGAACCTGAAGGTGATCTTTTCGCTGGCGGCCGGGGTGGACCATCTGTTCTACGACCCCGACCTGCCGGACGTGCCGGTGGTGCGCATGGTCGAACCCTCGCTGACCGCCGGGGTCGCGGAATATATCGTGCTGCACGTGATGCGCCACCACAAGGACCAGCTGCGCTTCGCCGAACAGCAAAAGGCGAAGGTCTGGGAGGAATATTTCGCCCCGCCGGCCTGGACCCGCCGTGTCGGCATTCTGGGGCTGGGCGTGCTGGGCAGCACCGCGGCCGGGATGCTGAAAGGCATCGGTTTCCAGCTCGCCGGCTGGTCGCGATCGCGCAAGCAGGTGGACGGCGTGGAATCGTTCCACGGCGAGGACCAGTTGGGCGACCTTGTGGCGCGCTCCGACATCCTGGTCTCCATCCTGCCCAAGACGCCGGAAACGGAAGACGTCCTGAATGCGGCGCTCTTCGCGAAAATGCCGAAGGGCGCCAGCCTGATAAATTGCGGGCGCGGCAACCAACTGGTCGAGCAGGACCTGCTGGACGCGCTGGAATCCGGGCAAATTTCCCAGGCGACGCTGGATGTGTTCCGCACCGAGCCCCTGCCGGCGGAACACCCCTTCTGGGCACATCCGAAAATCACCGTCACCCCCCATTCCGGCGGCGATCCCTTCCCGGAAACGGCCGCGAAGGCGGTGGCCGACAACATCATACGCTTCCGCAACGGCGAGCCGCTGCCGAATATCGCCCGCCGGGAAGACGGTTATTGATGCGAAGATAATGGAAACCGCCGCCGGAACGCTGTAATACGGCGCCGGGGGTAATTCATGGCACTGATTTTCCGGACCGACGCGGCGCGCGCCGCCGCTTGGGGCGAAGCCTTCAAGCGGCAGATGCCGGCGCTCGACCTGCGCATGTGGGACGAGCCCGGGGAAATTGCCGATATCGAATTCGCCCTGGTCTGGAAGCCGCCGCGCGGCGTACTCCGTACTTTCGCGAACCTGAAGGCGATTTTCTCGATCGGCGCCGGGGTCGATCACCTGTTCAGCGACCCGGAGCTGCCCGAGGGCGTGCCGGTGGTGCGCATGGTCGAGCCGGAGCTGACCCGTGGCATGACCGAATATATCGTGCTTCATGTGCTGCGCCATCACCGCCGCCAGCGCGAGATGGAGGCGAATCAGCGCGCGGAAAAGTGGGAAATGATATCGGTTCCCACCGCGCCGTCGCGCAAGGTCGGCGTCATGGGGCTGGGCGAACTCGGCGGCGCGGCGGCGCTGGCCCTGACGGCGCTGGAGTTCGACGTGGCGGGCTGGTCGCGCAGCCCGAAGGAGTTTCCTGGCGTCGAATGTTTCCATGGGGATTTCGGGATGGACGCTTTCCTGGCGCGCACCGAAATTCTGATCTGCCTGCTGCCGCTGACGGCGGAGACAGAGGGCATTTTGAATGCCGAGCTGTTCGCCAAACTGCCCAAGGGCGCGAGCCTGATAAACGCGGCACGCGGCGGGCATCAGGTCGAGGAGGATATCCTGGCGGCGCTGGACCGCGGGCAGTTGTCGGAGACGACGCTGGATGTGTTCCGTGAGGAGCCGCTGCCGGCCGGCCATCCCTGCTGGCGCCATCCTCGGGTGACCATAACCCCGCATAACGCCAGCCTGACCGACCCGGACGGCGCGGTGCGCCAGGTCATCGAAAACATCCAGCGCATCCGGCGCGGCGAGCCGCCGTCCAACATCGTCGATTCGAAAGCGGGATACTGAGCATGTCGACAACCGCCTTCCCGCGCGCCGGTATCGTTATCGTCGCGGCGCTATGCACCGGCTATGTGGCGAGCCAGTTCTACCGGTCCGCCAATGCGGTGATCGCGCCGGAACTGATGGCGGAGCTTTCCATCTCGCCCGAATCGATGGGGGCGATTACCGGCGTCTTCTTCCTGACCTTCGCCCTCATGCAGGTGCCGACGGGCGTGCTGCTGGACCGGTTCGGGCCGCGCATCGTCATGCCGGCGCTGCTGATGCTGGCGGTGGCCGGGTCGATACTCTTCGCGATGAGCGAGAGCGAGGGCAGTCTGGCCTTTGCGCGCGGTTTGATGGGGGTGGGCTGTGCGGCGGGCCTTATGGGATCGATGGTCGTGTTCGCCCGCTGGTTCCCGCAGGACCGATTCGGCATGCTCGCCGCATTGATTTTTTCCGTCGGCGGCGTCGGCAATCTGCTTGCGACGACGCCGTTGGCCGCCGCCAGCGAGGCGGTCGGCTGGCGCGGGTCCTTCGTCGGCATGGCGGCGATAACCGTGGGCATGGCGATCCTGCTTTACGCCGTGATCCGCGACGCGCCGCCGGGCCATCCCGCGCTGGGGCGCAAGCCCGAGTCCGCGCGCCAGGTGATCGCCGGGCTGGGCCAGGTCTTACGGGAAAAGCGGCTGTGGTATGTCAGCGCCATGCAGTTCGTCGGCTATCCCGTGCTGATGACGATCGCCGCGCTGTGGGCCGGCCCTTATCTGACTGACGTGCATGGGTTGGATGCGATCGCGCGCGGCAACGTGCTGCTGGCGATCAATGTGGCGATCATCGTGGGCGTTATGGCGATGGGCCCGCTCGACAGGATTTTCGATACGCGGAAATGGATCGTCGCCGCCGCGGCGGTCGCGACCGCCCTGATTCTCGGGCTGCTGACGGTCCTGCCCGATCCGACCCTCTGGCAGGCGATCGTGCTGCTTATCCTGTTCGGGCTGGTCGGGCCCTACCAGATGATCCTGCATGCCCATGCGCGGGCGATCTTCCCGGAACATCTGGTCGGGCGCGGCCTGACGGTCCAGAATACGGTGGCGATCGGGGCCGTGTTCCTGATGCAGTGGATTTCCGGCGCCATCGTCGAGGAGTTCGCCGATCCTGCCGACCCGGCATTCGCCTACCGGGTGGTGTTCGGATTCCTTAGTGCCATAACCCTGCTGGGGTTGCTGGTCTATCTCAGGATCGAGGACGCCAAGCCCAGCGTGGCGGACGCGGGCTGATCCCTTCCCGCACCGGCCGCGAAAAGTCAGTTGCTGGCCTGTTCCGCCTTCTTCGCCGCCGTCGCGACAGTCTTGGGTGTTTTCGTCGGCGCGCCCTTCGGCTTTGCGGCCTTTGCCGGCGTTACGGCGGCCTTCTTCGCGCGTGCTTTCGCTTGGCGTGCTTCCGCGGCAGCGAGGTCGCGCTCGCGCTCGACCGTGGCTTCGTTGATGATTTCCGCGAATTCGGCCAGATAGACCGATCCCTTCACCGTGCGCTGTACGATGACCGAGCGGCGGTCGCGCGGGTCCGTCTTGCGCCGCGCAAGCCCGAATTCCCCAAGGCGATCTATAGCGCGGGTGATTGCCGGCTTGGACACGTTCAGAACTTCGGCTAGCCCCCGCACCGTATGCGGCGGCCCAGTCATGTAGACTGTCAGCAGCACCGCCATCTGCCGGGCGGACAGGTCCGGCGCGTCACGCCGGACGTTTGCAACCATCGCGCGCCGCCAGATATCCAGGGGATCGAGGTCAGTGACTGCCATCATCTCACCGATTATTGTTTCGGTCTCGCATCGAAACTACGGTCAGACTCGGCCAGGCACAAGGAAAATCAAAGCGGATTTTTCCTATCCGGGTTGCAGTCAGGCGCCCGCGTACCGATCCTTGATTGTCGCGAAGGCCGCGCGCATCGCCATTGCCTCGCCGCCCTCGGGCCGGCCGGGGCGGGCCGCAGGGTTCCAGGCCATAATGTCGAAATGCGCCCAGGAAATGCCCTCGTCGACGAATTCAGCCAGGAACAGCGCCGCCGTAATGGCGCCGGCATGGGGCGAATCTCCCGCATTGTTGATGTCGGCGACCTTGCTGTCGATCATGCGGCGATAGGGCTTCCACAGCGGCAAGCGCCATACCGGGTCGTCCTCGGCCACGCCCTGGCGATAGAGGTCTTCCGCCAGGTTGTCGTCGGGGGTGAACATGGCCGCGATCCCGGTGCCGACGGCGCCGCGCGCCGCGCCGGTCAGGGTCGCGAAATCCAGCAGAAGATCGGGCTTGTCCGCCATTGCTTCGGTCAGGGCATCGGCCAGTACCAGCCGGCCCTCGGCGTCGGTGTTGCCGATCTCCACCGTCAGCCCCTTGCGAGTCCGCAGAATGTCGCGCGGCCGCATGGCGTTGCCCGATACGCTGTTTTCCACGGCGGGCGCCAGTACCCTGAGGCGCACCGGCAGGCCGGTCATCATGATCATGCGCGCCAGCCCCAGCACCATCGCCGCGCCGCCCATGTCCTTTTTCATCAAGGCCATGCCGCGGCTGGGTTTTAGGTCCAGCCCGCCGGTGTCGAAACAAACGCCCTTGCCCACCAAGGTGACTTTGGGGTGACTGGGGTCGCCCCAGCTTATGTCGATCAGCCGGGGCGCCACCGCGGCCGCCCGGCCGACCGCATGGATCGCCGGGTAGTTTTGTTCGATCAGCTCGTCGCCCACGGTCACCGTGAAATCGGCGCCGAATTCGCCGGCCAGTTCCCGCGCCGCCTGGGCCAGGTCGGCCGGGCCCATATCGGCGGCCGGCGTATTGATCAGGTCCCGCACAAAGCTCGTGGCGGTCGCGGCGGCGGCCACATAGGTCCGGTCTGCGCTCTTCGGCCAGACCAGGCTGCGTGCGGGCCGGCCGTTATCCTTGTAGCGCGTGAAGGCATATGTACCGAGCACCCAGCCCAGTGCCGCACGGCTAGCAGAATTCGCGGAAGAGTTGCCATCGATCCGGTATTTTCCCGGGGGCAGGGCCAGCGCCGCACCACCCCACGACCAGATGTCCTCATCGCCCTCGACGCCTACCAGCGCGCCGCCCACCGGCTCTCCCTCACAACCTGGTAGAAGCAACACAGTTCCCGGTTTGGCGCTATATTCGGTGACCTCGACCCACTCAACGGTACGCGCGGGCAGGTCTTTCACCGCATTAGCCAGCGAGTCTGGCCTGACCGGGATTAACGGGACTACCGGGGCGCCATCGTCTTCGATCAGGTAATCCATGGACATACAGGTTCTCCTTGCGCCGGCGGCATGGCGAGGCTTTAGTTGCGGCGATGCTGTTTGTAGCGGGCGTGGCCCGGCAGGGCAACGGCGAGGAGGAGGGGTCGGCAATGCCGGACATGACGCTGATCATCGGGAATCGGAATTATTCATCCTGGTCGCTTAGGGCATGGCTAGCCATGCGCATGGCCGGTCTGGCGTTCGAGGAAATCGTCATACCCCTGGACCAGCCGGAAACAGAATCGCGGATTCGCGAACATTCGGCCGCCGGGCGCGTGCCGGTGCTGCACCACGGCGATCTCACCATCTGGGATTCGCTGGCGATTTGCGAGTATGCCGCCGAGCTGGCGCCCGCAGCGCTTTTGTGGCCAGAGGACCGGGATGCGCGGGCCACGGCCCGGTCGGTCAGCGCGGAAATGCATGCCGGTTTCACCGTGCTTCGGGCCGCCCTGCCGATGAATATTCGCGCCGACCGGCCCGACCTTCGGATACCGGCGGATTTACAGGCCGATATCGACCGGGTTTGTACGATCTGGTGCGACTGCCGGCGATATTTCGGCACGGCCGGCCAGTTTCTGTTCGGCGGGTTCTCGGTTGCCGACGCCATGTATGCGCCGGTCGTCGCCCGCCTCCACAGTTACCGGATCGAGGTGGACGGTACCGTGCAGGATTATATCGAGGCGGTGCGGTCGCTGCCCGCCATGCAGGAATGGGCCGCCGTCGGCGCCGCGGAACCCTGGGTGCTGGAACGTGAAGAGGTCGGCGAGCCAGACGCTTAAAACGTAACCCACTTACGTGGAAGTGGACCGGAGCCGTTCAAACCCGAAACGCTTCAGTTCGTCGCCGAAGCCTCGGTAATCGTCGGCAGCTCTACCTCGGGATTTTCGCTGTCGCTTCTCGCTTCGTCCGTGGGCTCCGTAATGGGTTCTCTGGCGGCGGGGTCCCCGGCGTCATCCGTGGGCTCCGTTTCGACATCTCCGACCGGGGCCGCCTCGACTTCCTCGCCTTCGCCGGCTTCCTGCTTCTCGACGACAACCTCGCAGTCCGTGACCTTTTCGCCGTCTTCCGCCGAGGCTTCGGCCAGATCTTCTTCCTTGGCTTCCTCGTCCAAAGGTTCTTCGCCCTCGGCGACCTCTTCCTTCCTGGCGGCCTTGGGCTCGTCGCAACCCTCTGACAGCTCAAGCTCGGGGGGCTTGGGACGGCTGCAGTTCGGCGGCGGCAACTGTCTGACGTTGGTCAGTTCCGCATGGATAGTCGTGATGCCGGATTTCATTTCCATAAAGCTCGCCACGCCGCTGTCGTGGATCTGAATCATCGTATAGCTTACTTCTTCCTCTTCCTTCAGTCCCTCGTCCTTTTCCTCGTCGTCCTCCTGGCCTTCGGGAATCGGCGTGGCGCGCAGTCGCCAGGAACGGCCATCGACCAGCCTGGCGTCTCCCTTGGGTGGGACGGCCAGGATAATCGGCTCGCCGCCGACGCTGCGGATTTCGACGAATTTGGCCTGCGGGTCGAAATAGTTGTGCTTGGCCGTGGCCCCGTCGATGATCAGCGCCTCCACGATCTGCCGCATGGCGGTAATCGGCATTTCAACGCCCTTGGGCAGTTTTCTTTCGAAACGTTTGGGTTTTTCATACTTGACCGTTCCGGCCCCACCATCCACGGGGATCGTCGCGTTACCCCTGTATTCCAAGCGGCCCGAACCGGAAAGATCCTGCCAGTAAACAAACTCGATGCTCTGCCCGTCCAGACTCTCGCGCTGGCGGAACATG
>DAOVHN010000085.1 GCA_030671915.1 Pseudomonadota bacterium | reverse complement strand
CGGGGGTTCGGCGAATGCCGCGCCAGCAAGTGGGTTGGCGACCCCAAGGCGCTGCTGCGGCTGATGACCGGCGTATCCTGCCGCGCCGGCCATACCCAGATCGAAAGAGTCCTTTCCCACACCATACGCGAGACCGGCAAACGCAAAGTCGACGCCCTGGTTTTCGTCGGCGATGCGCTGGAGGAGGATATCGACAGACTGGGCCAGCGGGCGGGGGAACTGGGGATTCTCGGCGTGCCCGTGTTCGTCTTTCATGAGGGCGGGAACGCCGCGGTGCGCCGCGCCTTCGAGGAAATCTCCCGCCTGTCCGGTGGCGCCTATTGTCCGTTCGATATGGGCAGCGCCCGGCAGCTGCGCGAACTGCTGCGCGCCGTCGCCGTCTATGCGGCAGGCGGGCGCAAGGCCCTGCTGGAATTCGGCGACCGCAACGACACATCCCAGGTCCGCATGCTGACCAGCCAGTTGCGCGGCAAGGGCTGATACCAATGGCCTGGGCAGGTATCCTTCTGCTTTCGATCATGGTGGGAGTGCTGGCGATCCGCTGGTTCGTGCACGCCAACCCGGCCAGCCTGGCGCGTGGCATCAGGCTCGGCGTGGCCTGGCTGGCCGTGGCGGTAGTGCTGGCGATGGTCGCGACCGGCCGCCTGCCGTGGCTGCTGGGCGTGATCGCGCCGCTGGCCCCCCTGATCCTGGCCATCCTGGCGCGCCGGCGCCAGCGCCGGCGGCCGGCGGGCGACTGGGACGATTCCGGCGGCCAGCAATCCAACGTGACCACCGACTGCCTGGACATGACCTTCGATCACGACAGCGGCGCGCTCGACGGCCGGGTGACCGCCGGGGCATTCGCGGGAATGATGCTGTCGGACATGCCGCTGGATGAACTCAGGGGGCTGTTGCGGGAGGTTCAGGCCGCCGGGGATACACAATCGGTGAGCGTTCTGACCAGTTATCTCGACCGGACTTATGGCGACGAGTGGCAT
The DNA here is from genome assembly GCA_030671915.1 of Pseudomonadota bacterium. GTDB lineage: Bacteria > Pseudomonadota > Alphaproteobacteria > UBA8366 > JADFVY01 > JADFVY01. The sequence continues at coordinate 7,172 of DAOVHN010000085.1, read as the reverse complement.
GGCGGTGGCGATACCGGCGAGGGCCGGCGCGCGCCTCAAAACGGCGCGATGGCGCGGGACGAGGCCTTGCGGGTTCTGGGATTGCCGGCCGGCGCCACGGAGGCGGAAATCCGCGCCGCGCACCGGAGGCTGATGAAACAGGCGCATCCCGACCATGGCGGATCGGACTACCTGGCCTCCAAGATCAACGAGGCGAAGGATGCTCTGCTCGGCGGATGACGCCGAAACGGCCGGAGCGGCGATATCCGGCGTGCCGTCATTGTCGAAAACGGCGATCCTGGCCGCACCGGGGGCGACGTAGATTTGTGTAGATTCGGGCGCTCGGGCACGGGGGCGATCCGGCGGCGATATCAGGGTTTCCGCGGGCGATTCACGCCCCGGCGGACGAAAGATGCAGTTCGCAGGCAGAAAAGATACAGGTGGAGTGTATGCGGGGAGTATGAAAGGTGCATGAAAAGGCAATGCAAGGCGTAGCGGACAGGTAGGAAAGAGGTATGCGGGGAAACCCCCGACCCGAAGGGGAGGCAAGCGCGACCGCGCGTCCGAGCCTGCCTCATCCTTGTCTGTCGAAGGACGAGGAGCCAAGCGGGCGGATGCCCGCGCCCGGAGCCTAGGGCGCGTTGACGTGGATCAATGAGCCGCGCGCCAGACCGGTATATGGATCGACGGTCCGCCGGCGCCCGCCGAAACCGGCGCAGTTGCCGGTCGGCTTCCCCGTTTGCAGGAGGACAGGATCATGACCGCGAAGGACGTGAGATTCGGCGCCGACGCCCGCGAGCGCATGCTGCGGGGCGTCGATATACTGGCCGATGCCGTGAAGGTGACTTTGGGCCCGAAGGGCCGCAACGTCGTGTTCGACCGGGCCTACGGCGCGCCGCGCATCAGCAAGGACGGCGTCTCGGTCGCCAAGGAGATCGAACTGCCCGACCATTTCGAGAATATGGGCGCCCAGATGCTGCGCGAGGTCGCCAGCAAAACCAGCGACCTGGTCGGCGACGGCACCACGACGGCGATCGTGCTGGCCCAGGCCATCGTGCGCGAGGGCGCCAAGGCGGTCGCCGCCGGTATGAACCCGATGGACCTGCGCCGCGGCATCGACATGGCGGTCAACGCCGTGGTCGACGACATCCGTTCGCGCTCCAGGCCCGTCTCCACCTCGAAGGAGATCGCCCAGGTCGGCACGATCTCGGCGAACGGCGAGGCCGAGATCGGCGAGATGATCGCCCAGGCGATGGACAAGGTCGGCCATGAGGGGGCGATCACCATCGAGGAGGCCAAGAGCCTCAAGACGGAGCTGGAAGTGGTCGAGGGCATGCAGTTCGACCGCGGATATCTGTCGCCCTACTTCATCACCAACGCCGACAAGTTGACCTGCGAGATGGAGGAGGCTTACGTCCTGCTGCATGAGAAAAAGCTTAGCAACCTGCAGGCCTTGCTGCCGGTGCTGGAGTCGGTGGTCCAGACGGCCAGGCCGCTGCTGGTGATCGCCGAGGATGTCGAGGGCGAGGCGCTGGCGACCCTGGTGGTCAACAAGCTGCGCGGCGGGCTGAAGGTGGCGGCGGTGAAGGCGCCCGGCTTCGGCGACCGGCGCAAGGCGATGTTGGAGGATATCGCGATCCTGACCGCCGGCCAGGTGATCTCCGAGGATCTCGGCACCAAGCTGGAGAACGTTTCGGTCGACACGCTCGGCAGGGCCAAACGCATCATCCTGACCAAGGACGAAACGACGCTGGTCGAAGGTGCCGGCGACAAGGCCGCCATCGAGGCCCGCTGCACGCAGATCCGCCGGCAGATCGAGGATACGACCTCCGACTACGACAGGGAAAAGCTGCAGGAACGGCTCGCCAAGCTGGCCGGTGGGGTCGCGGTGATCCGCGTCGGCGGCGCCACCGAGATCGACGTGAAGGAGCGCAAGGACCGCGTCGAGGACGCCATGCACGCGACCCGCGCGGCGGTCGAGGAAGGCGTCCTGCCGGGCGGCGGCGTCGCCCTGCTCTATTCGGCGAACGTGCTCGACGGGCTGAAACCGGCGAACGGCGACCAGAAGGTCGGCGTCGACATCGTGCGGCGATCGCTCGCCATGCCGGTCCGCCAGATCGTCGAGAACGCCGGCGTGGACGCCTCGATCATCGTTGGCAAACTGCTGGAACGGGGCGACCCCGAATGGGGCTTCGACGCCCAGACCGACGAATACGTCAACATGATGAAGGCCGGCATCATCGACCCGGCAAAGGTCGTCCGTATCGCCCTGCAGGACGCCGCCTCTGTCGCCGGTCTTCTGATCACCACGGAAGCGATGATCGCGGAAGTTCCGAAGAAGGAGGAAGCGCCAGCCCACCCAATGCCGGAGATGGGGTACTAGATGTGATGTCTCAGTAGGTTGTTCATTCGATCCTGCCTTGCGAAGCTGATGTTTGGAAGAACAGAAGCGTACGGAGGAGGACCGAATGAACGTCTCGTCCAGTGGGGAGCAGTCGTATCTGCGGTCTTGCGAATCTTGTCAGCAGCCGCAACGCGAAACCTTCGCCCCCTAACGAATAGTCTCGAGGGGCGGTTCAATGTTCCACTGCGCAAGAAATTTCCCGATGTCTCGGAAGCCTAGCGCAAAGCGCGAGTACGTCGAGAATGCTTTTGGGAGGTTTCCGGGTCGAAATCGGTGGCGACGGTAGACGATTTGCGTCTGGCACAGAGTCAGGCGCTTTCCGACTCTTGCATCATGATAACCAGCGTTTCCTGCAGATCATCCCGGCGGTTGCAGAGGTCCGTGTAATCCGGGCCGACATCGCCGGACGCTTCCAATTCATGGATCTTTTCGCGGAGCGTCTCATATTCGGTCGCAAGGTTATCAAACTCCGGACTGGATGCTGCCAGTTTGAGAATCTGCTGCTCGTACCCTTGAAACTGCCTTATCAGATTTTCCTGTTTATATACCATTTGCCAACGACCCCCTGGCGCCGTTCCGTTCTGCCCTGGAAAGCAGGGACAAATTGATGACTGTGGTCAACGCCAAACATTAAAGCACGGAAGGTCGGCAGCGCACATGACCCAGATCAAAGGTAACCGGGGATTAGGGTCTGTTTTTCGGCCGATCACGTCAGCTTCACTCTTGAGAGCAGACCTGTCGGCTGCGTACCGAGTGAGGCTGGTTGTGACCCAGGCTGTGTGAAAACTATCTTCGAGCGCTCCAAGCGGAATATTCACCCATTCATCGAATTATTACAGTAAATTAAATCAATGACTTAGAAAATAGTGCCTTCGGGAATTGGACAAATTTACCCCGCCATCTGGTTTCGCCGGTGTTTTCACACAGCCTAGACCCTGAGCGGACATCTTGCCTGCCCGACAAGACCCGGCATATTCTATCCGTTGTCCAGTCCTGCTGGCTGCAAGACTGCCAGACTCTCTGATAAGAGCTGGACTTATCAGTGATGCGGGTCAACATGCGAGCCCTGATCATCAGTTCCGACCGTTTTGAAGACAGCGAACTCGCCCAGCCGCTGCGCCAGTTGCAGGCGAAGGGGGTGGAGGTGGACATAGCCGCGCCGAAAAAAGGACTGATCACCGGCAAGCACGGCCACAAAGTGAGCGTCGGGTTGGCGCTCGACGCCGTGCGCCCGGAGGACTATGGCCTGCTGCTGTTGCCCGGCGGCAAGGCGCCGGCCAGCCTGCGAAAGGACCCCGAAGCAGTGGCCATCGCCCGGCATTTTCTTCAGGCCGATAAGCCCGTGGCCGCGATCTGCCATGGCCCCCAGGTGTTAATAGCCACCGGCCTGCTGGCCGGACGCACGGCCACCTGCTACCGTGACATGAGGCAGGAGTTGGAGGCTGCGGGTGTAGAATACCTGGACCGCGAGGTGGTGGTCGACGACAACCTCATCACTTCGCGCCAGCCGGCCGACATCCCGGCCTTCATGCGGGCGATTTTCGGGATCATGGGCCTGTCGCGCTGAGGACCGGAAAAATCATGTATGGCTGGCGCATCCCACCACCAAAGGAGCCGAGCAAGAGCAAGGAGGCTCTTGCCCGGGAGCGCCAGGAGAAGGTCGCCTGGTTGATTGAGGAGGGTCTGCTCAAATCCGAGCGCATCAGACAGGCCCTGTTGAAGGTGCCGCGGGAAGATTTCATTCCAGAGCCATACCGGGACTATGCCTACCTTGAGGTCCCCTTGCCGCTGCCGGGCATCTCGGCGACCATCTCCTGTCCGCACAGCTATCCACTTTTCTATGAACCCCTGGGACTGGACCAGGGCCACAGGTTTCTCGAGGTCGGTCTGGGCTCTGGCTATGGTACGGCGGTCGCACGCGAGGTAGTGGGCGACGAGGGCCTGGTGGTCGCCATGGAGATCGACCGTTTGACCTTCGAATACGCCAAGGCCAATCTCGTAAAGGCCGGTTACAAGGATGTCGTGCTGGTACAGGCCGACGGCGGCTTCGGCTATCCCGAGCTACAGCCCTACGACCGGATCGCCGTCACGGCCGCCTGTACCGAGATTCCTACGCCACTGCTGGAGCAGCTTGCCATTGGCGGGAGGCTCATTGCGCCCGTGATCACGGCCGACGGGCAAGATTTGACTGTTTTCGAAAAATCCGCGACCGGTGTTTGCCAAGAGTTTGTCTGCCAGGTGCTGTACGTCAATCTGCACGGAAAGTATGGCGTTCCAGAGGAGCAGGGATCATGAACCAGGCGCTTAGCCGTGTGTGATACCCAATCGCGGGAATTCCGGGGACAATATAACTAATTTGCCGTTTCTCACAGTAATAACAAACAGTTAGAGTTTATACACCGTCCCCGCCTGGAACGTCGCCCACACCTACGACAACCCCCACGCCCGGCCATCACTCCATAAGCGCTGACTCCCCCGAAACTCCATTGCGGACACGCCGGTCATGTCGCGGCACCCTGCCGCGGCGCGGCGCTATGGCTTGCATCGGTCCGGGCGGCGTGGCAGAAAACTGCTTTGAGATCGCTTTAAAGCTCTGGAAGATTCGAATTACATGACAAAACGGATTCGCAAGGCTGTATTCCCGGTCGGCGGGCTGGGAACGCGCTTCCTGCCCGCGACCAAGGCGATGCCCAAGGAAATGCTGCCGGTGGTCGACAAGCCGTTGATTCAGTATGCGGTGGAGGAGGCCGCCGCGGCGGGGATCGAGGATTTCATTTTCGTCACCGGCCGCGCCAAACAGGCGATCGAGGATCATTTCGACGTATCCTTCGAACTGGAATACATGCTGAAGCAACGCGGGGCCGACGGCCGGCTGGCGGATGTCCGCGGCGTCCGCCCGGCGAACAGCCGTGTCGCCTATACGCGCCAGGGCGAGGCGCTGGGTCTGGGGCATGCGGTTCACTGCGCGCGCGCACTGGTGGGCGACGAGCCCTTCGCGGTGCTGCTGGCCGACGACCTGTTCCTGTCCGACAAGCCCTGCATGCAACAACTGGTGGAAGCCTACGACCGGACCGGCGGCAACGTCGTCGCCGTGACAGAGGTGCCGCGCGAACAAACGGACCGTTACGGCATCCTGGATGTCGGTGAAGAGGATGGCGACATGGTCGCGGTGAGGGGGTTGGTGGAAAAGCCGGCGCCCGAGGATGCGCCGTCCAACCTGTCGATCATCGGGCGGTATATACTGCAACCCGAGATCTTCGACTTTCTTGCCGAAGGGAAGGCCGGCGCGGGCGGCGAAATCCAGCTTACGGACGCCATGGCGCGTATGATCGGTGGCAAGCCGTTCCACGGTTTGCGTGTCCAGGGGCGGCGGTTCGATTGCGGCGACAAGCTGGGCTTTTTCGAGGCCAACCTGGCTTTTGCGCTGCAACGCGACGACATGGCCGAAGGTGTCCGCCGGATATTGAACGATTATGCCGGTTCCTGAATTCGTGCGGCCAACGATTTTCGAGGTGGAATTTAAATGCGCGTGACAATGATTGGCGCCGGCTACGTGGGACTCGTGTCCGGTGCATGCTTTTCGGAATTCGGCGTCCATGTGACCTGCGTCGATACGGACGAGGGCAAGATCGCGCGGCTGAATGCCGGCGAAATCCCGATTTTCGAACCGGGCCTGAATCAACTGGTGGCGAGCAACAGGGAAGCCGGACGCCTGACGTTCACGACCGAGTTGGCGCCCGCGGTGGCCGGGGCCGATGCCGTCTTCATTGCCGTCGGCACGCCCAGCCGTCGCGGCGACGGTCACGCCGACCTGTCCTATGTGTATGCGGCCGCGGAGGATATCGCGCGGGCGCTGGACGGCTATACGGTCATCGTCACCAAATCGACGGTGCCGGTCGGAACCGGAGACGAGGTCGAGGAAATAATCCGCCGGACCCGGCCCGATGCCGAGTTCGATGTGGTTTCAAACCCGGAGTTCCTGCGCGAGGGATCGGCCATCGGCGATTTCATGCGGCCCGACCGCGTGGTTATCGGTACCTTGAGCGAGCGGGCGCAGGAGGTCATGCGTGAGCTCTACAGGCCGCTCTACCTGACGGAAACGCCGATATTGTTTACCGCCCGCCAGACCGCCGAACTTACCAAATACGCGGCCAACAGTTTCCTTGCGGTCAAGATAACCTTCATCAACGAGATCGCCGATCTGTGCGAGAAGGTCGGCGCCAATGTGCAGGACGTGGCCCGCGGCATCGGACTCGACGGCCGTATCGGCTCGAAATTCCTGCATGCCGGGCCTGGCTATGGCGGATCGTGCTTTCCCAAGGATACCCTGGCGCTGGTGCGCACCGCCGAGCAATTCGGCACGCCCGTGCACATCGTCGAGACGGTGGTCGGCATCAACGATGCCCGCAAGAAGGCGATGGCCGGCAAGGTGGTCGAGGCCTGTGGCGGTTCGGTGGAGGGCAAGACGATCGCCGTCCTGGGGCTGACCTTCAAGCCTAATACCGACGATATGCGCGATGCCCCCAGCCTGGATATCCTGCCGGCGCTGCGGGAGGCGGGGGCGGTCGTTCGCGCCTACGATCCCGAGGGCATGGAAGAGGCGAAAAAACTGCTGACGGGAATCGAATGGTGCGACGACGCATACCAGACCATGGAAGGCGCCGCCGCGGTCGTCATTATCACCGAATGGAACCAGTTCCGGCTGCTTGACCTGCCGCGCGTCAAATCCTTGCTGAAACAGCCGGTGATGGTGGATCTGCGCAACATTTACAAACCCGGGGAAATGGCG
>DAOVHN010000612.1 GCA_030671915.1 Pseudomonadota bacterium | reverse complement strand
CGCAAGCTCCGAGAGCGTGGCGTCCCGATCAAAGGGTTCGACCGCGCCGAGCATGTTCAGCGCCCTGTGGTAACGCCGAAGTCCGTCCGCGTCCAGTGGCCGCGCGGCCCCGGCGACCCGTTTCATCTCGCCCCTATCGCCGTTGCAATGCAAAACCAGGTCGCACCCGGCAGCCAGCGAGTCGGCGGTGCGCGCGGCGAAACCGCCGCCCAGCGCCTTCATGGACAGATCGTCGGTCATTACCAGCCCGTCATAGCCGATAAACCCGCGGACGATCTCGTGCATGACGGTCGTAGAGGTCGTCGCCGGGCGGTTGGGGTCGATGTCGTCGTAGACGATATGCGCCGTCATCGCGAGCGGCATGTCGGAGAGGTCTCGGAAAGGCGCGAAATCCGTCCCTTCCAACTCACCGCGCCCCGCATCGACCCTTGGCAATTCCAGGTGACTGTCTGCATGCGCCCGGCCATGCCCGGGGATATGCTTGATCACTGGCAGGACGCCGCCTTCCAGCAGCCCCTCGCATACCGCCCGGCCCAGCAGGGACACGGTTTCCACGGTCTCGCCAAAGGCCCGGTCGCCGATAATGTCGTGCGCGCCGGGAAAGCGCAGATCGAGCAATGGCAGGCAATCGACATTGATTCCCAGCGCCATGAGTTCGTCCGCCAGCATCCGGGCATTGAGCTTTGCGGCGCGGCGGGCCACCCCGGGATCCAGCTTTTCAAATATCCCTTGCGGCGGCGCGGCGCGCCAGTGGGGTGGTTTCAGCCGGGCTACGCGCCCTCCCTCCTGGTCAATCAGGACCAGGGCATCTTCCCTGCCCACGCAAGCGCGCATTTCCGATACAAGCGCGCGAACCTGGTCGGGCGCTTCGATGTTGCGCGCGAACAGGATAAAGCCGGCCGGATCGCAGTCCCGGAAAAAAGCCCTCTCCGACGGGCTGAGCACCGTGCCCGCGCAGCCAAGGATCGCCACCATCGGCGACGCGGTCCGCCTATCATCCATTATGAGTCAGGCGGAACATCACCGCTTTACGGACGGACGACGATGCAGTCCTGTCCACGCGATTTCAGCTTGCGGCAAACCGAATCGGCTGCCTCGCGGTCACCGAAGGCGCCGCCCTGCACGCGATAGAAGGTTCCGCGATCCTGGATCACCGCCGTCTGCACGGTCAGCGACAACTTGCCAAGTACGTCCGGATGCTTGTTGACCTGTTTTTTCCACAGGCTCTTGGCCGCGGACTCCGAGCGGGTGGAAGCGACCTGTACGCGGTAGACGCCGGCCATGGTGCGCATCGGCGTGACGTTCGTATTGCCGGGCGGCGGAGACGGCGGCGGCGCTATCGCCACCGTGGTCGTCGGCGCCTTGGGGATCACCACTGCGATCTGGTTATTGTTCGTCGGCGCCGTCGGCGGCGGGGTGGGTTGCACTGGCAGCACGGCCACCGCAGCCGGCTGTTCCGGTTGCTTGGCGTCCGGCACCTTTCCGTCAGTCGGCAGGACCGGCAAAATGTTTTCCGCCGTCTTACCGTCACCGGGGGCAGGCGCGCCAGGTGTCGGCAAGGCCGGAAGCGCGGCGTCACCGCCTTTTTCCGGCGACATCGGCGGCGGCATCATCGTGCCCTCGGCATTCTTGCCGTCCTTGGGCGTTTTCTCCGCGCCTTCCGGGATCATCGCGATCGGTGCATCGGTCCCGTCCGGCGCCTTGCCGTCGACCGGCGGGGTTTTGGGATCTTCCGGCGGCGCGGTAATGGCGATCTTGCCGGCGTTCTCGCCTTCGGTCACCACGCTGAACACACCTTTGTCCTGGTCGCCGATCTGTTCTCCGCCGGGCTGATCCGGCGATATCTTGATCTGTTTGCCGGGTTCGGGGGCAAGTTCGGGCACGACCACGAGCCTGGGTTTGCCTTTGTCCGAACCGCCCATCGACACCAGAATAACGGGAATGAAAATCAGAAAAGCCGCGCCCACGACAATGAGTATCTTGAACTTCTTCCAGACGCGTTTTAGCGGCGGAATATCGTCATCGTCATCGTCGTAATCTTCAAGCTGCGCTTCGAGAGCGTCAAGATCGTCGTCAGCTGCCATCACCGCATCTCCTCGACCGGTTCAATGCCGAATATACCCAGTCCGGAATCGATAACTGTCTGGACT
>DAOVHN010000216.1 GCA_030671915.1 Pseudomonadota bacterium | reverse complement strand
GGCGCCGGGCTGCGGATCGATCTCTATCGCCTGGCGGGCGACGATCGCACCGCGCTCAAGACCGTGCGCACCAACGACGACGGTCGCTGCGACGAACCGCTGCTGACCGGCGACGATTTAGGCCCGGGCGAATATGAGCTCGTCTTCCATGTCGGCGACTACTTCAAGGGCGCCGGCCAGGACCTGCCCTCGCCGGCCTTCCTGAACAAAGTGCCGGTCCGATTCGGCGTCTCGGCCGCCGGACAGCATTACCATGTGCCCCTGCTGATTTCGCCCTTCGGCTATTCCACCTACCGTGGAAGCTAAGAGCATGCGCGCCCATATCCGGTTTATCCTGGGCGACGAGGCGGTTGAGTTGCGAGACATCGACCCCACGATGACCGTGTTGGACTGGCTGCGCCTGGAAAAGGGCCGCGCCGGTACCAAGGAGGGCTGCGCCGAGGGCGATTGCGGCGCCTGCACGGTGGTGATCGCGCGGCCTCAAGACGGGCGCCTGTCATACCGCGCGGTCAATGGCTGCATCGTCTTCATGCCGATGCTGGACGGCTGCCAGCTTCTGACGGTCGAGGATTTGAAAGCACCGGATGGCACGCTGCACGCGGTGCAGCAGTCAATGGTGGATTGCCACGGCTCGCAATGCGGCTTCTGCACGCCGGGCTTCGTGATGTCGCTGTTCGCGCTCTACCGCAACGAAGAAAGCCCCACGGACCAGCGGATCGACGACGTGCTGGCCGGCAATCTCTGCCGCTGCACCGGTTACGCGCCGATCGCGGCGGCTGCAAAACAGATGTACCAAGAAGGCCCGGCGGCAAAGGACTGGTTCGCGGCGGGCGAGGCCGATATCGTCGCACGGCTGGAAGCCCTGGCGGACGGCGAGACGCTGTGCATCGAGGCCGACGGCCGGCGGCTATACGCTCCCGCCGATATCGACGGCCTGGCGGATATCCTTGAACAGAACCCGGACGCCTGCATCGTGGCCGGCGGCACGGATGTGGGGCTTTGGGTCACCAAGCAGCTTCGCGATATCACCCCCGCCGTCCATATCGGGCGGGTCGCGGAGTTGCGGCGGATCGAGGAGACCGATGAGGCGATAACCATCGGCGCCGGCGTCACCTATGACGAGGCATCGTCCATTATCGCCGCGCATTACCCGGATTTCGGCGAACTGATCCGCCGCATCGGCGGCCTGCAGGTGCGCAATATGGGCACTATCGGCGGCAATATCGCCAACGGCTCCCCGATCGGCGATTCGCCGCCTGCCCTGATCGCCGCCGGCGCGATGCTGGGGCTGCGGCTGGGCTCGGAGCGGCGGACCATGCTGCTGGAGGATTTTTTCATTGACTACGGCAAGCAGGACCGCCGACCCGGCGAGTTCGTCGAATATGTCGTCCTGCCCAAGCCGGAGCCCAATACGCATTTTCGCTGCTACAAGATTTCCAAGCGTTTCGACCAGGATATCTCGGCGGCCTGCGGCGCCTTCCAGCTACGGCTCGATGGCGGCAATGTCGCCGACATCCGCATCGCCTTCGGCGGCATGGCGGCAACCCCGAAGCGCGCCGCGGCGACCGAGGCGGCGCTGACCGGCAAACCCTGGACGGAAGAAACCATCGAGGCCGCCCTGCCCGCGACGGAACAGGACTACACGCCGCTGACCGACTGGCGCGCCTCGGCCGGGTACCGCATGGCGGTGGCGAAAAACCTGCTGCGCAAATTCCATGCGGAGACTTCCGGTCCGGCCACGCCGATCCGGCTGGTCGGCGACGGGAGGCTGGCCCATGCGTGACGATGCCCCCTCCGAACGCATCGCCGGCGGCGTCCGCGAGTCCCACCGCCACGACAGCGCCCACAAGCATGTCTCGGGCGAGGCCGTCTATATCGACGATTTGGCCGCGCCGGCGGGGCTGCTGCATGCCTATCCGGGCCTGAGTGAGCGCGCCCATGCGCGAATCGTCTCTATGGATCTGTCGACGGTGCGCGCGGCGCCGGGCGTGGTCATGGTGCTGACCGCCGAAGATATCCCCGGCGTCAACGATATCAGCCCCACCGGCCTGCATGACGAGCCTGTTTTCGCCGACGGGGTGGTGCAGTTCCACGGCCAGGTCGTGTTCGCGGTGATCGGTGAAAGCCGCGCCCAGGCCCGCCGCGCAGCCCGCCTGGCCGAGGTGGAGTATGAGGATTTGCCCGCCGTCCTGGATATAGCCGCGGCGCGGAGCAAAGCCGAACTCGTTACCGAGCCCCTGACCCTGACGCGCGGCGACGCAGCGGCCGCCATCGAGGCCGCGCCGCACCGCATCGAGGGCCGCATGGAGATCGGCGGGCAGGAGCATTTCTATCTGGAAAGCCAGATCGCCATGGCGATCCCCGGCGAGGACGACGAGGTGCTGGTCCATGTCTCGTCCCAGCATCCCAGCGAAATTCAGCATATGGTGTCGCATGTCATGGGCGTGCCGTCCAACGCGGTTACGGTCGAGGTGCGCCGCATGGGCGGGGCCTTCGGTGGCAAGGAGACGCAGGGCAATCTGTTCGCCGCCATTGCGGCGCTGGCCGCGAAGAAGACCGGACGGGCGGTCAAGTTCCGCCCCGACCGTGACGACGACATGGCCATCACCGGCAAGCGCCACGATTTCGAGGCCGACTACCGCGCCGGGTTCGACGATGACGGGCGTGTCACGGGGGCGGAATTCACTTTCGCCGCGCGCTGCGGCTTTTCCGCCGACCTGTCGGGGCCGGTGACCGACCGCGCGCTGTTCCATGCCGACAACGCCTATTACTACGACGCGGCGCGGATGACCTCGCTGCCGCTGAAGACCAATACCTGCTCGAACACCGCCTTCCGCGGCTTCGGCGGGCCGCAGGGCATGGTTGCCGGTGAGCGCGTCATGGAGGAAATCGCCTATGCGCTGGGCAAGGACCCGCTGGAAGTTCGCAAGGCGAACTTCTATGGCGGGCCGGGACGCGACGTGACGCCCTATCACCAGACAGTCGAGGATTGCGTCGTCGGCGAGGTCGTCGAACAGCTGGAAGCGAAGTGCGACTACTGGGGCCGCCGCCAGACGATCCGGGAATTCAACGCCGGCAGCCGCCATATCCGACGCGGGCTGGCGCTGACACCGGTCAAGTTCGGCATCTCCTTCACCGCCACCCAGTTCAACCAGGCCGGCGCGCTGGTCCATATCTATACCGACGGCACGATCCACCTGAACCATGGCGGCACCGAGATGGGCCAGGGCCTGTTCACCAAGGTCGCCCAGGTGGTGGCCGAGGAATTTCAGGTCGATATCGACAAGGTGCGCATTTCGGCCACGACCACCGGCAAGGTGCCCAACACCTCGGCCACCGCGGCATCGGCCGGCTCCGACATGAACGGCATGGCGGCCCAGGCGGCTTCGCGCACCATCAAGGACCGGCTGATCGAATTCGCCGCCGAACATTGGCAGGCGCCGCGCGACCAGATTACCTTCCTGCCGAACCGCGTGCGTATCGGCAGCGAGGAAGTGCCCTTCGCCGACCTGGTGAAGGCCGCCTACAATGCGCGGATATCGCTGTCCTCCACCGGCTTCTACAAGACGCCGAAGATCCATTGGGACCGGGCCACCGGGCGCGGCCGGCCGTTTTATTATTTCGGCTACGGGGCGGCCGCCAGCGAGGTGACGGTCGATCTTCTGACCGGCGAATACCGGGTGGACCGGGTCGATATCCTGCATGACGTGGGCCGTTCGCTAAACCCGGCGATCGATATAGGCCAGATCGAGGGCGGGTTCGTGCAAGGGATGGGCTGGCTGACCACCGAGGAGTTGTGGTGGGACGATGCGGGCCGCCTGCGCACCCATGCGCCGTCGACCTACAAAATTCCGGCCTGCGGCGACCGCCCGAAGATATTCAATGTCGAACTGCTGGCGGGGGCAACCAACCGGGAAGAGACTATCTACCGGTCCAAGGCGGTCGGCGAACCGCCCCTGATGCTGGCGATATCCGTGCTGCACGCGTTGTCGGACGCGGTGGCCAGCGTCGCGGACCATAAAATCTGCCCGCGCCTTGATCCGCCGGCGACGCCCGAGCGGGTGCTGAAGGCGATCGACGCGTTGACCAGGGCAAACCAGGGAGAGGCAGCATGACCGAGACCACGGCCGAAACGGCGCCCCGCCTGGAGCTCCGCAATATTTCCAAGAGTTTCCCCGGCGTGCTGGCGAACGATTCGGTCGACTTCAGCGTCGCACCCGGCGAGATCCACGCGTTACTGGGCGAGAATGGCGCCGGCAAGAGCACGCTGGTCAAAATTATTTACGGTGTGCTGCATGCCGACGACGGCGAGATGCTGTGGGAGGGCAAACCGGTCACGGTGGCCGACCCGCATGCGGCGCGCAATCTGGGCATCGGCATGGTGTTCCAGCATTTCTCGCTGTTCGAGGCGATGACGGTTCTGGAAAACATCGCGCTGGGCGTCGAGAAGGTCGCCGACATGAAGGCGCTGGCCGAACGGGTGATCGAGGTCTCCCACGCCTATGGCCTGCCGCTGGACCCCGACCGTGAGGTTCATACCCTGTCGGTGGGCGAGCGCCAGCGTATCGAGATCGTGCGCTGCCTGCTGCAGAACCCGCGGCTGCTGATCATGGATGAGCCAACCTCGGTGCTGACCCCGCAGGAAGTGGAGCGGCTGTTCGAGACCCTGCGGCAGCTTTCGGCCGAGGGCGTGTCGATCCTCTACATCAGCCACAAGCTGGATGAGATCAAGGTGCTGTGCGACCGCGCGACGATCCTGCGCGGCGGCAAGGTGGTTGATTCCTGCGACCCTAAAGAGGAAACCGCAAAATCGATGGCGGCGATGATGATCGGCGCCGAGGTGCGCTCGCTGTCGCGCCGCGCCGGCTCGTCGTCGCAGAAAATCCGGCTCGAGGTTCAGGGGCTTAACCTGGATGCGGATCACACCTTCGGGGTATCGCTGAGGGACGTCACCTTCTCGGTGCGCGAGGGCGAGATTTTCGGCATCGCCGGGGTCGCCGGCAACGGCCAGAACGAACTGTTCCAGGCGCTGACCGGCGAGCGGCCCGTTCATGTCGCCCAGGAAATCCTGATCGACGGTATCGCGGCCGGGCGCATGGGGGCTGCGGCGCGCCGGCGGCTGGGCATGTGCAGCGTGCCGGAAGAGCGCAACGGCCATGCCGCCGTGCCGGAAATGTCGCTCACCGAGAACTTCATTCTCAGCGGCTACCGACGCATGAAACTGCTGGCCAGCGGGTTCATCCGCAACGAGGCGGCCGAGGAATT
>DAOVHN010000031.1 GCA_030671915.1 Pseudomonadota bacterium | reverse complement strand
GATATAGTCGATCAGGGGCGCGAACATGTTGCCGAACAGGATGGCGAACATGACGCCGTCGGGATGGCTGGAACTGGCGACCCGGATCAGCACCACCATGATTCCGATCAGCAGCCCGTAATACCAGCGCCCCCTGGCGGTCATCGCCGAGCTTACCGGATCCGTCGCCAGGAATACGGCGCCGAAAGCGAAACTGCCGAGCACCAGGTGCCAGTACCAGCTGAGGGTAACGAAGGCGTTGTTCGCCGGATCGCCGAACTGGTTGACGGCCACGGCCGTGACGATCGTGCCAAGCAGCATCCCCGCGATGATCGATACCGATATGACGCGGGTATAGAGCAGGAACGCGCCCCCGATCAGGCAGGCCAGGGCGGAGGTCGTGCCCATTTGCCCCGGCGCCAACCCCAGAAAGGCATACAGCCAGGGCGTCGCAAGCCAGGCGATGGTGCCGGGGCCCTCTTGCCCGGCCAGCGCAAGATAGGTGGGGCTCGTGAAGGCGTCGACCATTGTCCATGCGGTCTCCCCGATCATATCCCTGGGGTAGGTGACATAGAGAAATGCCAGGCCCACAAGCACCGGGTTGAGGAAGTTCCTGCCGGTTCCGCCAAATATCTCCCTGCCCATGACGATCGCGAAACTCATGCCCAGGGCCGCCTGCCAAAGCGGAATCGAGGACGGCAGGCTCAAAGTGAACAGAAGCGCGATCACCGGCGGGCCCCCGCTCAGGGGGCGGTCTCGGAGCCTCGCGAATATGCGTTCCCATAGGCCACCGACCAGGACCGTCACGGCGAGGACGGGAACGAAGTAAAGGGCGCCATGCACAATGTTCGCCAGGAGGCTGTATGGGTCCCGACCGATACCCAGCCTGTCGAGCATGGCCACGCGCCAGCCCGGCGCCGTTTCGACACCGACCACCGCCAGATCCACATTGGCCTGGAAGCCGGTATTGATGAACGCCATGGCGATGCAGGGAATCAGCGCCACGACCATATAACGCATGGTGCGTTCGAGGCTGAAACCGTCGCGGATGTGAGGAGCGCTCCGGGTCGGGGTCGCGGTCGCGGCGGATGCGGCGACTGAGAGAAGGCGGCGCTGAGACGGTTCCGGCCCGGCCATTACCCTTCCTTCTCTATACGTTGAAGCGCGTCCCTCAGCGACGCCCCGTAGTTGATTTTGCTGGGGCACACGAAGGTACAAAGCGCCAAGTCTTCTTCATCCAACTCCAGACAGCCCAAAGCCTGAGCCATGTCGGTATCGCCGATGAGGAGAGCCCGCAGCAACTGCGTCGGCATGATATCCAGCGGTGTCACCTTTTCGAAGCCGCCGAACGGCACCATGGCCGCCGGCCGGCCATGCATCGCGGTCGTAATCGCAAATTTTCGCATTGGCCGCTCGCCGCCAGCCCACAAGCCGTATATCGAGAAGACATCACGGCTCCCGAACCAGCGATCGCGGATGTCGGGCCGCGCGTCGGCGATCACGGAAACCTGGCTATGGTATCGGCCGAGATAGTGTTCCGGCTTCCGCGCCTCGCGCCCCGACAGTACCGAGCCCGAAATCACCCTGTGTTGGACATTCTCCAACTCGTCGCGGGTCAGCGCGGCGAGATCCACGCCAAGGCGAGTGCGGATCAGGCGCGGCCGCCTTACGACCGGTCCGGCAAGCGAGATAACCCGATCGGTCCATAACCGTCCCGTGGTGAACAGTTTCCCGATCGCTATAACGTCCTGGTAGTTCAGATGCCAAACGGCTCGTTTTGCGCCGACTGGGTCGAGAAAATGGATGTGTGTTCCCACCAGCCCACTCGGGTGCGGCCCCGAGAAGTCCGACGCAATCGTCTTTTCGGAATCTCCCAACGGCAGGTCGGCGCCGGGGCCTTTACACAGGAAGACCGGCCCGTCGGTCAGGTGGGACAAGACGGTAAGGCCGTCGCCAAAGGCTTCACGCTCTTCACCAATGATCACCTCCGGTCGCGCTGCCAGCGGATTGCTGTCGACGGCCGTGATGAAGATCGAACAAGGCGTGGTTCCGGGATCCGCCACCTTGCCGTAAGGCCGTGCCCGCAGCGCCGTCCAGAGGCCTGAGCTGAGGAGAGCCGCCGCCACTTGATCGCGCCGCAGTCCCGGCAAATCCTCCCTGGACCAGGAAGGGAAGTTCTCTTCGTCGTCCCCGTCGAGCCGGACGACAACCGAAAGCAGGGCGCGTCTTGCGCCGCGGTTGACTTCCGCCACGACCCCCGACCCGGGAGACGCGAATATGACGGATGGGTGTTTGCGATCCGTAAAAAGCGGCTGCCCCAGCTTGACTCTATCGCCTTGCCTCACCTGCAAGGCCGGGCTAAATCCCACGTAATCACCACCTAGGACCGCGACTGACGACACAGCGGGGCCATCGAAAATCGACTGTTCCGGCGCGCCTTCGATCGGGATGTGCAAGCCTTCGGTGATTTGCATGGGAATGGCTTATACCAAGGACCGTTGATAATGACTCATTTGATGGCGCGCGGGCTGTTTGTTCACTCGCATAATGGCCGGCGCGTGCCCTTCAAAAAATCTTCTGTGCCGGGAGGTAGTCGCGAACCGTTATGGCTATGCGCATGATGAACCGCCTCATTTGATGCCCGACGTCCACGCGGGTTTATGCCCTGCTTTTCAGGCTGGAGCATAGCGTAGGCCTGAAAAGCAGGGCGTGGCAAGGTGGTTTCCGGCCGATCGACTGTCCATCGGTTTCACGATTAAGGAGGCAGGGGATTTTACCAACGATATCGGGGAGAGGCCACAACTAGTGGTATGAGTTATATTATATGCGGGCGGGAAGCCGGGCCGGAGACCCGGCCTCCCGCGCCGCGTCAGATATCCAGGCCGCGGATATAGTCGCCCAGTTTCTTGTCCGCGTTCTCCATCGCCAGACGGGTCTTTTCGGCTTCGCCCAGAAGAGATTCCAGCGCGTCTTCCTGCTGGTCCAGCTTCCGCAGGTAACGCTTCTGCAGGTCGCTGTTATGGGGCACGCGCGACAGGTTATCGCGGATGCGTTTCTGTTCCTGGTGGATGCGGTTGCGCTCGCCTTCCAGCTCCTGCATGCGCCGCACATGGCCATCCACCACGTCACGCAGCCGCGCCATCTCGGCGAAGGCTTTCTTCAGGCTGCTGTCCAGCTCGGCGTTGCGGGCATAGGCCACATAGAAGTTCTTGCCCTGCCCCACCAGCGCGACCTTCTGCAGGTTCGGGCGGGTCAGTACCACCTCGATCTCGGCCTGCTGGCCGGCTTCCAGCTTGTGGCGGATGCGATACATATTGTCGGTCAGTTCGACGTCCGCCTCGGTGGGCTTCACGATCTTCCAGCCGGGCATGCGCGGATGCTCGATCAGGATTTCGCGGGCCTCCCTGGCCGGGGCCTTCAGCCGGTATGTCGTGTGCTGTTCCTGCTCGTAGGTCAGTTCCAGGACGCCGCGCACGATGCGCCCCTTGCCGATGACCTGGCTCTCTTTGATCTCGCGGTCGACCAGTGTCTTCTGGTCCAGCGCGAAGCTGACCAACCGCTCGTCGCCCGTGGGCAGGGTCGACAGTTGCGCGTCGCCAACATAGCTCGCACCCGCCGCGCCGGTCTCGTAGAGCGTCAGCACGCCGGGCGGCAGGCCGGTCTCGCCGTCGTTGGTCAGCCTGACCGAGGCCAGCGGATGCCGGTCATGTGTCGAAGGCTGATAGAGCGCGATGCGGCGCGCCGGAACCTCGCGGTCGATCACCGGCACCAGCAGCGACTGGCCCGACCCCACGCTGACCGGATAGGGCACGCGGAAAGTCACCTGGGTCGCGGCTTCCTTCGAAGCGGCGGCAAGAATGCGGGCCTGGCCCGGGGGCGGCGCCATGGCCGGGGCCACCATCTGCTTCGCCTTCGGCGAGACTTCCTTCGCCATCTCCATGGCCACCATGCCGTTGCCGACGGCCAAGTCTTCCATGATGCCCCTGGCCCGCTGCTCGCGTCGGAACTCCTCGTCATATTCGCTTTCCGCCAGCTGCTTCATATCGATGGCGCCGGTGTCGGGCGCGGGCAACACGCGGCCCAGCACCTCGACCGGGATTTCCGGCCGCTGGACGTAATAGGCGGAATAGAGCGCCTGTCGGAAGGTCACCGGATTGCCCGAAACGATGGTCAGTTCCACGTTTTTCCATTCCTGGCCGCTCATGTTCTCCAGCACGGCCCAGCCCTGCAGGCGGGCCTTTCCAGCCGCCTCGTCGGTCACGGTGAGGCGATAGCTCGCCTTCCACAGCGGCGCCGCGACGACATAACCGACACGCACGGTGCGCTTGCCCTGGCCGCTGGACAGGATTTCCAGCGTGCGGCGGTCGCGGGTGCGGTGGGCGGAAACCGCCGCCAGCGCCCCGTCGATCTGGGCGCGCAATTCCGGGTCGGTGAAGACCACCGAATCCGCGTCCTCGAACAGGAAGGTCTGCATTCCCTCGGCGCTCATGACGCTGACCCGGTGGCGGGTGATGACGCCGCCAAGATCGGGCAGCGCCATTTCCTCGGGCACGACGCGGATCAGGCGGCCTTCGACCTGGCGCGCGCCGGTGGCGCGGATTGCCGCGCCGGGCAGGGAATTCAGCAGCATCACGGGGGAATTCAGTGCCTCCGGCCCGAAAGGCAGGTCACGAAAGATCTGCGCCAGCGGCTCACGCCCTGGCAACCGGATGGTCCCGACGACGCCCTTGTCGTCATAAACCACGATGCTTTTCAGTACGTCGTCCACCTGGTCGAGACGCACCGACAGGGGTAGCGTCGCATTACCTTCGACCTGCGCCTCGTATTCGAAATAGCCCACGCCGCCGGCCGACAGCATGACGCGCTTGAGTTCAAGCTCCTGCGCCGCGGCGATCGCCGGGGCTGCGAAAATAGCGACGGCCACGACAAACCCGGCCGCCTTCGGCTTCCATGAATTAAGCATGTTCACGTTCCTCATTGCTTCGGGCTTCCACCCACAATAGCAGACCCGGCCGGTCAAGCCGTTAATATCCGGGCCCTGCTACCGTATGCCGGCGATGAGACGCCCCGATGCCATGGGACGAGAAAAATGCGGCCGGATTGTTAAATTTATCCGGCAAGCAGTCGTGCGTCGCCGATCGCGTGGACAGCCAGCGGCTCGCTGCGGCCACGGATCATCGCCACCTGACGACATTCTCCAGGCAGTTCCAAGCCAGCATAATCGGCAACGATATCGGAAACGACAAGCTCGCAGTTGAAATCCTTCGTCAGGCTTTCAAGGCGGCTGGCGGTATTCACGGTGTCGCCGATAACGGTGATCGAAGCGGCCTCGCCGTACCCCATTTCGCCGACAATCGCCGGACCCGCATGGATGCCGATGCCGATCCGCAGCGGCTCCAGCCCTTCCTCGATCAGGTTTTCGTTGAGCGCCGCCATCTTTACGGCGATGTTGCCGGCGGCTGTGAGCGCGCGCCGGCAGCCGTCGTCGATGGGTTTGGCCACGCCGAACACCGCCATGACACCGTCGCCGATGAATTTGTCGATGCGCCCGTCGGCTTCATCGATCGCGCTGCCGACTGCCGAAAAATAGCGGTTCAGCAGAAAAACCACGTCATAGGGCAGTTGCCTCTCGGAAAGTTGCGTAAAACCGCGCAGATCGGCGAACAGCACCGCGACCTCACGCTCATGCCCCTGGCGGGCGGGTAGCTGGCGGCGGGCGTCCTTCAGCGCACCGGTGGGTGGCAATAACGGCGCCACCGAGACGGCGGCGACGGGACGCGTCTGACAGGCCAGCCGCATATTCGCCGGCGCACCGATCCGGACCAGCACCGCTTCCTCCTGCTCGTTTGGCGCCGGCAAGGCCTCGAGGCCTGCCCAGATGCGAATCCTGCAAGTAGAGCAGCGTCCCCTGCCGCCGCACACGGCCGCATGGGGAATACCGGCCATGCGGCTGGCCTCGAGGATTGTCGTCCCCTGCTGGACCGTCACACGCCGCCCCCCGTTATAGGTTACGACAATGCCGGTGCGGTTGTTGATCGCGGCCCGCAGTGCGGGGATCAGCAACGCCCCGGCCAATGTCGCAAAGTAGAGCACCAGCAGCCCGTCGACGGCGGCGCCCAAAATGTTTGCGATTTCACCTTCTGGCGGCCCGGCGGCGGCCTTCAGCCTGTCGATCCAGGCCGGATCCTGCGCCAACCCGACTACGGTCCGGCCTGCCTGGACGAAGCCGAGAAGACCGAATACCGGGACCAGCAGGGCTGCGGTGTAAAGCAGCGGCAGCCAGCGCGGATATCCGGGTCGGAAGCGAAGCCAGAAATGCAGCCCCATGCAGCCATGAACCCAGGCGATCAACAGGACCGCAGCCTGGCGCAGCGCATAAAGGGGTTTGACGACCCAGAGAATGTAAAGAACCAGTGCATAACTGTCCTCTGTCCCGGCGATCGCGTGCGCCGCCCTGGTTCCAACGACGTGGCCCATCAGCAACGGCGGGATCAACAGCCCAAAGACCATTTGCAGCGCCTCCCAGGCGGGCATGCGCAGGCTTTGCCGACGATAAACCGAATAGAGCGCCAGGAAGAAATGCGCCAGGATTGACCCGTACAGCAGAAAAGTACCGACCGGGTTACGCCAGAGCAGAAGGAAAATGTCACGCCCCTGCTCCATCGCCCGCAACGAAACCAGCCCTAGCGCATGGTTCAGCAGATGGGTCAGGAGATAGACAAACAGGATTAGCCCAGTCGCCAGGCGAAGTCGCGCGATGATCCGCGATTGGCGAATCGCCCAGCCGCCGGTTACGGGCTGCGTCGGCACGATATCGCTCCTCCCTTCAACATCAGAATCTTTCGGGCCTGACTCTCTGGATTTATAAACTGCCTGACGCGGATATCAAACTTCCCCCGGCAGCAGGCGGTCGTCGAAGGGGAAGGATGTCAGGAGTTCGATGCCGTCCTCGGTGATCAGCACCTGTTCCTCCAGCTTGATGCCCTCGGCCCCGCCATCCTCGCCGATATAGGATTCGACGCAGATCGCCATGCCGGGTTCGAACACGCCGTCATAGCCCGACTCAGCGAAGTCTTCCTTGTAGGCGATAACGGGGTATTCGTCGGCGACGCCGACGCCATGCAGGATGCAGGAATAGCGGTTGGCGAGGCAGGAATCCGGGATTTGCCATGCCTTCTCGGCAAACTCGCGAAAACCCATGCCGGGTTTCAGCAAGGCCATATTGGTCTGCACCTGCTCGTAGGCCAGGCGGTAAAGCCGGCGCTGTTCGTCGGTCGGGCGCGACGGGCCGGTATGGAAGGTGCGCGACAGGTCGGCCCAGTAGCCGTAGGGGCCCACCATGTCGGTATCCAGCCCCACCAGTTCGCCCCTGCCGATCACCCGGTCGCTGGATTCCTGGAACCAGGGATTGGTGCGCGGCCCCGACGACAACAGCCGCGTCGCGATCCATTCGCCGCCGCGCGCGATATTCACCTGATGCAGGATGGACCATAGCGCGTTTTCGGTCACCCCGGCCTCGGCCGCCGCGCCCAGCCGGGCCAGCCCCTCCTCGGCCACGGCGATGGCGGCGCGCATGCAAAGAACCTCATCCTCCGACTTGATCAGCCGCGCCTGATCCAGGGTTTCCTGCCCGTCGATGACCTCGACGCCGGCGGCGGCCAGCGCGGCCGCCGCCATTGGCTCGATGCTGTCCACCGCGATGCGCCGGTTCCCGCCGCCATGGGCGCGAACAAGATCCGCGATCTCTTCGGCGAAGCGGTTTACGCGCTCATCCGATCGATCGCCGGACAGGAAATAGAGGAAGCTGATCGCGGGGCGGACCTCATCGATGGTTTCGATCCCGTCCGAAAGATGCTCGCAGCCATGGAAGTCGAACAAGATCACGGGCCCGTCCGTCGCGATGAAGCAGTAGCGGCATCGGTAATGCAGGGTCCAGACCGCCATGTTGCGGCTGTCGGTGGCGTAGCGGATATTGACGGGATCGAACAGCAGGCAGCCGGCAAGGTCCCGCTTGCGCAATTGCTCGCGCACCCGGGCCAGCCGCCAGGCGCGCAGGCGGGCCATGTCGGGCGGCGGGAACGCGTTGTTCATTGCAGCGGAGAATTCGGTCGGTTCGATCGGCAGGCCGCCGCCGGCCTGTCCGTTGTCGCTTCGATCCATGGCCCGGCCCTTCCCGGCAAATCATTTATTCGGGCGGACTTCAACCCGGATTTGGAGGGCCGTCAAGCGGAAAGGCGAAGGTGCGATAGGCGCCCGTTCAGGCCGTGCTCCGGCGCTTCAGCATCTCGGGGAAATATTCGCGCAGTTTCTGGATTTTCGGCGCCGAAAAACAGGCGATATAGGGTTGAGCCGGGTTTCGCGCGACGTAATCCTGGTGAAACGGCTCACCGTCGTAGAAAGCGTCCAGCAGCGCCACCTCGGTGGCGATGGGCGCGGCGAAGACCTCCGCCTCGTCCAACTGGCGGATATAGCTTTCCGCCACCTGGCGCTGGACCGCATCCATGTGGAAAATGACCGAGCGGTACTGCGGGCCGACATCGTTGCCCTGGCGGTTCAACTGGGTAGGGTCGTGCGCGATGGCGAAGAAGATCTTCAGAATCCGGCCATAACTGATGCGGGACGGGTCGAAGCGTACCAGCACCACTTCCGCATGCCCGGTATTGCCGCGGCATACCGCTTCATAATTCGCTGTGTCCTCTGATCCGCCGGCATAGCCGGAAACCACCTCGGTCACCCCGTCGATCAGCCGGTAAATCCCGTCGATGCACCAGAAACAGCCGCCACCCAGTATCGCAACGTTATCGTCGCCCACCACGGAATGGCCGATGTCCCTGTCGGGGTCGGGAACCTTGTCGGGCCTGACCTTCAGGCTACTGTCCGACGACTCCCTGAAACCGTAACCTGAAACCATGTTTTACCTTTGTGCGCCCGTCCGGTATCGCCCTCTATCAAAACATAACTGGCCCGCGGGCCATTTCAATGGGTTGATGGCCGGGACGCCGTCAGTCCGGGCTTGCCTGCCGCTGGTAGCGCCAGACATTGGCGGGGGGCATGTTGCGCCAGACGCGCCGGGTCATTTCGCTGCCGACGTTAAAGCGTTGCGCGACCTCGGCGGGAACCGGCGGTTTGCCCCAATAGGTGAACTGCACGAAGACGCCGCCCAGCCCCAGCGCCGCGAACACCTCGGCCGCGATATTGCGCCGGACCGCGCCAGGCAGATTGCGCAGGGGCAGGCCGGAGATTACCGCGTCGACATGATCGACGCCGGCGTCGGCCAGAATCCGCCGCAAATGCTGGGCATCGCCCTCGACGACCGCCACCTTGGGAAATCGTTTGCGCAGATGGGCGGCAAGCCGTGGGTCGCGCTCTACGACGATCAGCTTTTCGCTCGGCACCCCGGCGGCCAGGATCGCGCTGGTCAGGCTGCCGGTGCCGCCGCCGAGTTCGACGCAGACGCTGTATTCATCCGGCAGTTCCGCTGCCATGGCCCGGCCAAGGCCGCGGCTGCTGGGTGTGATGGAGCCGACCTTCCTGGGGGCCTTGGCAAAGCTGGAGAAAAACAGCAAATTATCCCGGATTCGCCGGCTCTTGCGAAAACGCCGGCCAACGATGGAGGCGCGCCGGTGCAATCGGGATTTCGATTCGCGGTCGGTGGCCTCGTCCTCGCCCTCGTTCAGCGCCTCGGAAACAGAGGCCGACGGCATCCGGTCATCCGCCGCCGCCAGCGCCGGTTTGCGCACCTGGCGCAACCCGATGGCCGCCGCAAAAGCAGTGATCAGCGAGAAAGCCACGATCACCAGCGCTATCAGCGCCAGGCTGGTGGGGTCGCCGTCAAACCAGTCGAGATTCTTTATAATATTTGCCACCTGTCAGGTTGCCCTTCTCTCCCCCAGCGACATCATGGGGGGATTTCGTTGACAAGTTCTGAACGTCACGGCCCCAACCGGATTTTTTTGCGGGCCTGGCCGTCAGGTGCGGGAACCGCCGCGCGACGCCCCTACATGACGGAATACAAATCAAATATGTCTTCTCCATGGTCACTGCAAGAATTTTCGGGGTCGCCATGATTAGCCCCGCTCGATTATACCCGTCTGCGCGCCATGGATACGCTGAAAATACCCTCGTCGTCTATTTCCGTCACTATTTTTTCGAATCCGGCGTCGCGCACCAGCGCATCCATTTCCGCCTGGCCGCGGCAGCGCATGACCCAGGCGTCGCCGCCGCGGTGGCTGGTCAGCACCCGGGCGATCAGTTCCTGCTGGGGGTGCCAGGGCTGGTTAGTATAAACCAGATAGCCGCCGGGCTCCATGGCGCGGGCGATGCCGGACAGGGATGCGCGCACGGGCGCATTGTCGGGATAGAGCTCGTAAAGGCCAGAGACCACCGCCAGTGTCGGTTTCGGCTCAACCCGGGCGATCGAGTCCGCATCGAACGCGTCGCCGGTCTCGAACCGGACCCCGTCCATTCCCAACTCGGCGGCCAGCCGGCGGCCGGCCTCGACATTCTCCGCCGACCAGTCGCGCAGCAGGGCGGTGGCGGGAATATCCGGATTCGCCGCCAGGCTGTCGAGAATATAGCGGCCATGGCCGGTCGCGATATCGAGGAGGCGCACCGGGCGACCCTCCGCCGCCAGCCCCCGCATGGCCGTGGACATCATCGCCTCCAGATTGCGCTTGCGGGTCCTGATGCCGCGCCAGCCGGGCGAGTCCAGGAACATCCG
>DAOVHN010000730.1 GCA_030671915.1 Pseudomonadota bacterium | reverse complement strand
TCCGGCCAAGCCGCGAGCCCGCCATGCGCTTGCCGTCGGTCCACAACACATTGATTCCCACCGGCTTGCCCGGCGCGGTCTCGCGGCACCAGGCGACAAGCTGGTGCATGCCGGTAGACAGTATATGCATCAGCCGCGTTTCCGGATGCCTGCCCCACAGGCTGAGGAGATAGCGGAAGATATGCTCACTGTCGCTTAGACCGCCGATTTCGTTACGATGTCCCGGCGCGATGTTAGGCAGCATCAGCTCGCGGACCTCGGGAAAATTCGGCAGGGTGCCGTTATGGGCGAAGGCCCAGTGGCCATGAACGAAGGGGTGCGTGTTTTCCAGCCCCGGCGGGCCGACCGTGGCGCGCCGCACATGGGCGATCACCGCATGGGAATAGACCTGTGCCGCGGCCTTCCTGAAATGCTCGCCCTTCCAGGCGGCCCAGGCCTTCTTTTCCAGATAGGGCACGCCGTCGGGATAGGCAGCGATGCCCCAGCCATGGTCGTTGGCCAGGCCGGCCATGTCCTGGCGGCTTTGGGACATCAGCGCATTCTGGGCATAGACCAGGCTGCATTCGACGCGGGTCGGTTCGTTGGCGCGGAATCCGTATAAGCGGCACATTATTTGTTTCGCATCCGGTTTCGATCCAGGCAGCTTATCCCTTTTTACAGGCCGCCGCGATGATCGAGGTCAAAACCGGATAGCCCCGCCTTGCCCGCCAAAACCGATAGCGTGTAGTTGTTTTTACTCCTTTTACTGGTATAAACAGGGTTGGCGAAAACGTCAGAACGACGAGCCGGAAACAAGGCAAGGCGGGAGGAAAAATTGCAGGCGCTGATCGATATCATCGTGCCGGTGTTCGGCGTCACGCTCTGCGGCTATGTGGCGGGTCGCGCCGGGCTGCTGAGCAGGGACGGTATCGATGCGCTGAATCGGTTCGTCTATTATTTCGCCCTGCCGGCGCTGCTGTTTATCCTGGTCGCCCAGGCCCCGCGCGAGCGGATCTTCTATGCCAATTTCCTCTATGTCTGGATCGGCGCGCTGATCATCACCTATGGCGTGACCGCGCTGATCAGCCGCTACCTGTACCGCGACAGCCTGTCGATCATGTCGATGCGCTGCATCAACGTGACTTTCGCCAATTGCGGCTATATCGGCATCCCGCTGGCGATCAACGCCTTCGGCGAGGATGGGGCGCTGCCGGCGGTGCTGGGCGTCACCATCCTGGCGGTGTTCGTGATGAGCACGACGATCTTCCTGATCGAGACCGACAAGAGCCGAACGGCGGCGGGGCCGGCCGCGTCGAAGGCGAAAATCCTGCGCCAGATCGTCATGGCCTTGTTGAAAAACCCGATCACCATTCCGGTCGCAATCGGCGTAATGGTTCCGACCTTCCGGATCACCTTGCCGGAGGTGGTGGTGGATTTCTGCAAGCTGCTGGGCGGCGGCGCGATCCCGGTGACGCTGTTCTCGCTGGGGGTGTTCATATCGCGGCAATCGTTGAGGCATGTTGGGCGGCAGGCCGGCCTGCTGACCTTTCTGACGCTGGCGGTGCATCCCTTCACCGCCTGGGTGCTGATCGAAACCCTGTTCCCGCTGGAGCCCATATGGGCGGCCTCCACCGTGATGTCGGCGGCCATGCCGGCCGGCGCCACCGCCTTCGTCATCGCCCAGCG